>JALXFN010000032.1 GCA_027068975.1 Campylobacteraceae bacterium
GACCAAGAAAATCTCTTGGATGGAAAACTCCCTATGAAGTTTTTCATGAAAAAGTTGTAGCATAGGAAAAATGAGGTATGATTTTTTAGATTTTAAAATTGCACTTTGGATTTAAATTCGGGAAGTGATTTAATAGCTCGAAATTTAGGGAGTAGCTCGGACATACCCATAGGCATTATAACTGCCTTTTTGGGTGGTCCATTTTTTATCTATTTGATTATGAAAAAACGGTAGGTGTAGACTTCGTCTACACCATTTTCATATCAATTATGAGGCACTACAACTACTTGACTCCATCTTTTTTTCCAATTCACTTTGAAGCATTGTATCTTCTTCTCCAGATGGTGTTTTTATAGTTACATAAGGATTATCAAAAGTATATTTTGCTCCATTTATATCTAAAATTCCCGATTTAGTATTATTACTTCCATCTTGTGCATCAACCAATTTTTCATCTGTTGTAAACCGATAATTACCTGTAACACATTTTGATTTTAGATTTATACCACCATCTATTGTTACCCAAGACTCAGAAGATGTTTCTTTGGCAACAAGAACCATATTATCAAACCCTATATTACTGACATCATTACTTTTACTAGTTTGGTTCATCACACCATTTAATTTTATCGTTGTAATATCATTACTTTTACTTTGATTCATCGTAATATTCATGTATTGTTCACCACCAACATCTCTATACGTATAATCAGAAATTTTGATTACATAGTTATTACTATCACTATTTTGCATAGATACTCTTCCATTATAATACTTATCTCCATCCTTACAATTATCATAAGTTATACTAGCATTTTTTGAATCATCAGAAATAGTATAACTTACTTTTCCACCATTAGGACAAGTTCCACTTTCAGATTTTTGCATTTTTTGTGAAAGTTTACTATAACCACTATTTACTTTTGAGATATCAATAGAGTTAAAAGAGCCCATAGCCTTATAGCTTGTTTTTGCATCTTCTACTGTTTTTACTTCCGTAAGAGAAGGAGCAGAAGAACCACCTCCACCACAACCAATTAGTAAAAATGATGCTAAGATTAGACTAAATTGAAAAAATTTCATAATTATCCTTTTAATTTAAAATTAATTTTATTAAATAATAATATTTTAAAACTAAATATATACTTAAATATTATATTTAATTATATATTTTATTTAAAATGTTATTTTGTATATAACTTTTATTTACAGCATCTATTTTAAACAAGAAATGTATAATATCACAAATCAAAAAAGAGAAAAAAGATGATAAAACCAATAATTGGAAACGTAGACTTCATCGAGTCACTACGAGGTAAAAAAGCCACCTTTATGTTGGCTCTAAGCAACACAAAAACAGCTAACATTGAGGGGATAACCCAAGCAGGAATCCCTGGGATGATATACCTTACCCCTACACTTGACAGTGAATTTGTTTGTACAGGTGAGGTACGAAGTTTAGAGAATATTGCAGAAACGCCAAAAGGTGTACCAACCCCTGCTCTTCTTACTCGTGGTGTTCACCTTTTAGCTCCTTATGGACGTGTGGAGCTTTTAGACTTAGGATTAGAGGTAAAACCAAAAGTTGACTACTTTAAAATTCATAGTTTTAATATAGAACCAAGCCAAAATATTGCAAAAGGAGCAAATATAGAGGCTCAGGAACTTTTTCAAAAAGGTGTTGATTTTGGGCAGAGTTATGAGTGTAAAGATGAGTACATCATTTTAGGTGAATCTGTTCCATCGGGAACTACTACAGCCATGGCAACAGCTATTGGGCTTAAACACAAAGTAAAAGAGTACTTCTCTAGTTCTTTTAAAGATGTACCCAATGACATTAGGGAAAACACACTAAAACTTGCTCTTTCAAATTTAACCCATAACGATGATATATTTAGCGTACTCTCAAAAGTATCTGACAATATGCTTATTTTTAATGCTGGGTTTATTTTAGGACTCAACAACCGTGTACCTTTGGTTTTAGCAGGAGGGACACAGATGGCATGTGTTCTTCTTATCGTTGATAGAATGCTCAAACTTATGGGAGGAAGAATGGAGAGTTCAAACCTCTCACTCTGCACTACTAAATGGGTAGCAGAAGATAAAGAGTCAGATATAAAAGCTCTTTTAGAACTTTTATCTTTACCTATCAATGCCTACTATGCCAACTTTGACTTTGCACTAAGTCAACACCCTGCTCTAAAACTCTATGATGAAGGTGAAGCAAAAGAGGGAGTTGGTGCTGGTGGGGCTTTAATATATGGCTTTTTAAACGGTCTATCTAAAGAGCAAATAACCAAACAAGTCGAGGCTTTTTTAGCATAGATGAGAGTTTTATACTATGGAGGGCAAAAGTCAGGCAAAAGCTCTTTTGCAGAAAGAAGAACGCTTGAACTCTCTCAACACAGTAAGCCTTTTTATGTAGCAACTTACAACAACAGCTATAGCGATGAGGAGATGCAAGAACGCATAGGAAAGCACAAGAAGCAAAGAGAAGAGAAGTTTATCACCATAGAAGAGCCTTTTAATCTAGTAAAGGTAATTCAATCAGATGAAACTTATCTAATAGACTGTATCTCTATGTGGATTCTTAATAATCTACATAAACAAGAGGAAGAACTACTCAAAGAGTTAGAGACTTTAGCCAAAACCAATGCCAATATGGTTTTTGTTCTTAACAATGTCAATGAAGGAGTTATCCCTTTAGACAAAGAGAGCCGAAAATTTGTAGACCTTACAGGGATTATTGGTCAAAAGTTGGCTTCACTATGTGATGAAGTCTACGAAGTAAAATTAGGAATAGGAGTCCAAATAAAATGAATGTATCACTGAGCTTTATGCTTAAAAAGATGTTAGCAGTGCTAACCATGCCTCTCTCTATAGGGGTTATTGCTATTGTTATTGCCCTACTTTTACTTAGGTTCAATAGACTCAAAGCAGGAAAAAGAGTCCTTAAACTTTCTATTTTTTGGATAGTACTTGTATCATGGGCTCCATTTTCTAATCTTATGCTTAAACCACTAGAGAGTGCCTACCCAAAACTAGAAAAAATTCCTGACAACATTGAGTACATTTTACTTCTTGGTGGCGACAGAGACAAACGAGCATGGGAAGCACTGCGTCTCTACCATAAGATACCAAATGTCACAATTATCACTTCAGGGTTTTCCCTACATGACAAAATATCTGATGCCAACAAAACAGCTCAACTGCTTATAGACTCAGGCATACCGAGTGACAACGTACTTATGCAAGAGGAGGCAAAAACCACCTTTGAAGAGGCACTATGGATGAAAAAACGTGTAGGAGAAAAACCTTTTATACTCATAACAGCAGCCTACCACATGCCAAGAGCCTATGGACTCTTTAAAAAGGCTGGGCTAAACCCCATCGCAGCTCCTGCTGATTTTAACCATCCTGAAGAGTATGGATTTTTCTCCATGCTCCAAAGTGTACATTTAAGAAATACAGAACACGCTTGGCATGAGTATATTGGGCTACTTGTCTATAAGCTTCAAGGAAAAATCTAGCTTACTGCATTTTTAAATTAGAAAGAGCCGTATTCAAATCAACATCTACTTTAACTTGAGGTAAAAATGATGGCTCTTTTTCTAAGCTTACATTGACAAAAGCTACCTCATCACCATAATTTTTACGTATCATCTTTTTCACTTTATAAAGGGAAGAGATTTTATCGACTAAAACTCCTTTTATCTCAGGGACATTAGCAATATATATTTTTCCCTCAGCTACTTTTAAAATCTGCTCTTTACTCACCCCACGGTTTTTAGCTACAGATGCTACAAAATTCTTATAGGTTGGTTTAAGTAAATGTTCAGTCATATATTTTCTATTTTTATCATCTATCTTAGCGAAGAAAGAGATAGGTTTTTTAAACTCTCCTGCTGCCATATAGTCCTCTTCTACCCCTACTTTTTTGGCTAACTCACCCAAGTTGTAGTGAGGCATAATCACCCCAATAGAACCAACTATTGCATTTTTATTGGCAAACAGAGGTTTAACAGCTGAAGCAATATAGTACCCACCACTCGCAGCAATAGAGTCTACATACATGGTAATATTTTTATCTTGTTGATAATCTTTTAAATACTCTGAAAGCTCTTCACTTGCTGTTGGCGACCCTCCTGGAGACCCCATAATAAAAAGTACTGACTTAAACGTTTCATCATCACGAATCTCATCCATTTTTTCCATAACTTTGGTAGTAAAATCTTCTGTTACCTCTTTGTTATAACGAATGACGGCGATTTTACTATTTGCTAAACTCTCTTCAGTAAAAAGTCCTGATTTTTTAAAAAGTCCAATAACAAAGATGACCTCTGCTAACAAAATAATCCCAATAATCCAAGACTTTAAATTGGAGACAAATATCTCTTTCTTTAGAGATTTAATCTCCTGCTTGTGTACCTCTTCTTTTTGATGAAACAGTTCACGCTCATAATTTTGTTCTTCTTTTTGCTCTTGCAATAACTATCCTTTTCTTAATTTATAGTCAATATAATTTATAAAAGATTATAACGTAAAACTATTGATAGTTTTATATGGTTTCATTATTAATATCTTAAGACAATCAAATAGTTTTAATGCTATAATTGGTTAAATATTATTAGTAAGGGGTAAATTTTGTTCTCTTCATTATTCTTATCAAAAAATCAAAAACTAGTAAGAAAGTGGAAAAAAGAACATGAAAAAATTGTTCTTTTAACCCATAAAGTTATTGCAGAATACTCAAAAAATAATCATAAAAAAGCAAAAACAACCTTAATTTCTCTTAATAATTTAGTTATAGACCATATCACTGATGAAAACATTGAATTTTATAAACTTTTAAATGACAAAGATAGGCTTACGAGTAAAAATAAAAAACATACTGAGGAGTTTATAGATACTTTTAAAAATATCAAGATGACACTGATGCAGTTTCTAACCAAATATACACGAAAAGAGACTCCTCTCGATGATGAGTTTTTTACTACACTAAATGAACTAGCTGAGGTACTTATAGAACGTATTAAATTTGAAGAGACAAACCTTTATAGTATATTGGATATCTCTAAAGAAGAAGAGAAATGGGCAAAGATAAAAAAAGGTTTATAATAAATAGCTATTTAGGATTAAAATTCTCTTTCTCATATTTTTCTATATTACCTATAAATTTTAAAGCATCTGATGACCTCTCAAAAAAAGAGGTTTTAGCCTCTATGCTCTTCTTTCTGCCTTTGGTAGGCTTTATATTGGGCTTAGGAACAGTTGTTCTTTTCTCTTTTTTAGCCCATTTGGAGTGGTATGGAGCCATAGTTTCAGCTGTTGTTTACATGATGCTTTATGGCTTTATTCATACCGAAGCTGTCATAGATGTGGCTGATGCCATCTACGCTTCACACTCAGGAAAAGATGCTTATGCTGTTATAAAAGAACCTACCGTTGGAGCTATGGGCGTTCTCTATGCTATAGGCTTTGTACTTTTAAAGGTCTCTGGAATAGTCTATCTGTTTACCCATAACTATCTTATGGAGTTTGTAGCTGTTTTAATTATTAGTCGTGTATCACTCTTACTACTTTTTAAGGTACATACCTTTAACTCCTCTTTTGCAACACAACTAAAAGATACTCTCTCTTTAAAATATTTTATCTCTAGCTATCTTATTTTTATGCTCATAGGCTCTCTGCTCATAAGTAACTTTATTATTTTACTTATCTTAGGATTACTCTTATCGTTAGGCATTTCATTCTATATTAAATCTAAAATAGGTTTTGCGAATGGAGATGTTTTAGGTACTACCCTAGAGAGTGTTGAGATTTTACTCTTTTTAGCCATAGCTCTTATGCTATAATTCGCAAAAAAAGAGAAAATATGTCCTACAGCTCTTGGTTCCAAGCCCATGGAGAAAAACACAAAAAGATTATAGAAAAACTTATGCACTTAAGTGATGATGAACTCATAGAGTATTTTAGATTTGATAATATGGTTCAAAATGAGCCTGATTTCTGCCCCCTTTATGCTAAAAATAAAAAATGTCACGACAATGAAGAGTTAAACTGCTACTTCTGTGCCTGTCCAAACTTTCGTTTTAAAGATGACGGATTTAAACAACAAGAAGAAAGAACCCTCTTCTCAATTTGTGGCATTAACTCAAAAGATGGAAGTCAATATATTTCAGATGATGCCATTCACCAAAACTGTGCTGGATGTTTTGTACCTCACTCTGAAGCTTACATAAAAAAGCACTTTTCACGTGACTGGTTTGAAGCGATGTCTAAAGTAAATAAATATTAATAAATATTAATAAATATTGATTAATATTGATTAATAATACTCAATGTTATGACGACAACTATCAAGTGTAACCAAAATAATAATAAATAAAATTTATCTAACTATCACTATAGATTATTAAGCTTATTATAATAGTTAATATATAATGAATCCCATCACAAAAATAAAAGGATAGGAATGTCAAAATTAGAGTCACAATCTCAGCAATACACACCGTATAACCAGATAGATAAGGAGCAACTCAAAAAAGATATCGAAGAGGCAAAAGCAACCATAGGAGCACCATCAGAAGAGGACTTTCAACATCTTCTAAAAATGGAGAGATGGGGGAGGATGTTTACTGCTTCAGGTTTTGCTATTGTTCTTTTTATGGCTATTTCAACGATTACAAGTGGTTTTCTTTTTTGGTCACTTGCTATAGTTGCAGCCATACTTATTAGTACGGGCAATATTGGTCGATGGGCAAATGTTGCTCACCCTATACTGCATGGTGCTTACGACAAAGTACCCAATGTTCCAGAGAAGTATAAAAAGAGAAATTTTGCACAAGGAAGTAGAAGAGCATGGGACTGGCTCGATTGGATTCGACCAGATGCTTGGATGTATGAACATAACATTATGCACCACTATCATCTTGGTGAAACAGATGACCCAGACAATGTTGAGAGAAATATGCAGTGGCTTATTCAATCAAAAACTCCAATGTGGGCTAGAAGACTCTTTGTCTATGTTTTTGCTGCAACATGGAAATTTACCTACTATGCACCAAACACGCTAAGAATCTTAAAAAATAAGAAGCTTAAAGAAGAGAACAAAATGGAAATTATGGATTATGAGTTTGACCCAAGAAAACCTTTTGGATTTGAGCTTTGGTGGGACTACTACATTCCTTACTTTGCTGTTCACTTTATTATGGTTCCTGCACTCTTCTTGCCCTTTGGTGTAGAGGCTGTTATTACAGCTCTTATTGTGGTTGTTATGGCTGAAGCATTTACCAACCTTCACTCATTTTTAGTGATTGTTCCAAATCACTCTGCTGATGATATCTATATGTTTAGTGAACCCTACAAAGGTCAAGGTGAATTCTATCTTAGACAGATTATGGGTTCAGTAAATTATAATACAGGTTCAGATTTTATTGACTATATGCATGGTTTTCTTAACTATCAAGTAGAGCATCACATCTTCCCAGATATGCCACTGAGCTTTTACCAAAAGACCCAACCACTTATAAAAGAGATATGTAAAAAACACAACTTAGAGTACAGACAAGAGTCTGTATTTAAACGTATGCGTATGACCATAGACCTTATGATAGGGAAAACAAAACTACTAAGAGTTAATGGAATCTAATTATTTCAAGAGGAGTTAACGCTCCTCTTTCTCACAATCTAACTATCTGCATAAAAAATACATCAATATATCTTGATATATAAAAAATAACTGCTATAATACTCTAAAACATAAAGGATACAAATGAGCAGTTTTTTCCAATATGGTGAAAAAGTAGATGGATATGATGTCTTAGTATTAAATGAACGAGAGGCACGAGCAGGTGCAGGAATTCTTTTTGCAATAGGACTTCTTAGTCTTATAAATGCTGTAGCTTTAGGACATGGAATTGTTACTAGATTTTTTATCGCCTTTTTTACCTTGGACTTTTTAATTCGTGTTATTCAACCTCGTTACTCACCAAGTCTTCTACTGGGTCGAATATTTGTACAAAATCAACGCCCTGAGTATGTAGGTGCAACACAAAAACGATTTGCATGGGGTATTGGACTGCTTTTAGCCCTACCCATGTTTTACCTTTTGGTCATAAACTTTCAGCCAAATCCTATTAAAGTTTTAGTCTGTATTATCTGTCTAGTACTTCTCTTTTTAGAGTCTGCTTTCTCCATCTGTTTGGGTTGTAAACTCTTTGAAATTTTCAAAAAAGACCCTGTTACTCACTGTCCTGGGGGGGTTTGTGAAATAAGAGCAAAAGAGCCTATACAAACCTTTAATTTGGCTCAAAAGATTATTGCCCTTGTAACTGTTTTAGCCTTTAGTTTTGGACTATATAGCTACTTTACCAAAATAGAGAGCAAAACCTTTTTAGCCCAAAAAATAAAGTTTATGATGATGAGTAAAGCTGAACTACAAGCTTATGAAGAAGAGAAAGAAGCACGTGAATTTGATGAGTTTTAAGGAGCAAATAGATGAGTAAAAATGTATTGATTTTATGTACAGGAAACAGTTGCAGAAGCATTATTGCCGAAGCACTTATTAACAAAGAGTTAGAGGGCATTCATGCCTACAGTTCAGGAGTAAAACCAAGTGGTAAGGTTAACCCAAATGCTAAAAAAGTTTTAGAAGCCAATGAAGCTTGGAGAGAGGATTACCACTCTAAAACACTTGACACACTAGATGATATTGAGTTTGATTTGGTAGTAACTGTTTGTGACCACGCTAAAGAGACATGCCCAATATTTTCAAAGCCAACACCTAAAATTCATATAGGTTTTGAAGACCCTGACGGGAAAGGTTATGAGGCGTTTGAAGCAACTTATGAAGAGATAAAGACAACACTACTTCCACGTGTTCAAGCAATCTTTAGTGGTGATGTAGAAAATCTATCAGATGAAGATAAAATATGCTACTGCATAGGCATTACCAAAGGTGAAATAAACCATGCTATTGACAATGGAGCAACCTCACTACAGAGCATAAGAGAGCAGACAAAAGCGTGTACAGGAAGCAGTTGTAAAACAAGTAATCCACAAAAACGATGTTGCTCAAAAGAGATAAACAAATTAATTAAACTAAAGGAAAAACCAATGAACAAAAATGTATTTAAAACAAACGATGGCGTAAAAATAAACTTCACAGGTGTGGTACAAAAACAACAGATTGTAAAAATGGTAGAGAACTGTGCCACTGGTCAATGTGAGTGTATGAGTGACGAGACCAAAAAGAAGATTAGCAACATGCAAGTTAAGGGAAAAGATGGAGATGTTGAACTTAAACTTGATGGAGATGTAAGTAAAGAAGAGATAGAAAAAGCTCTTGCAAAGTCTAAAGTATTAAACAAAGACTAAAATGGATATTTTTCTAAAAACCATAGGCTCTATCAACGACGAGACACGCATAAAAATTTTAAACTTCATTAATCAAAATGGAGAGGTCTGTGTCTGTGACATTGAGAGTGCTTTCAATATGATTCAGTCTCGTGTATCGCGTCACCTAAAAATCTTAAAAGAGGGTGGCTTTTTAAAAGTAGAACGCCGTGGACGTTGGGCATTCTACAGCATACGAACCCCACTTGATGCTTTTCGGCAATCTATCTTAGATGAGATTGCTTGTTTGGGGTTGGAAATTCCTAAGGGGGAGTTTGGGTGTGGGAGGTAAATTCCATCTCCTAAAAATCCAAAATCACTTCAAAAAAACATGATATAATAAACAAAACAGATTCAAGGAGACACCGTGTTGGCTTATAACAATGAATATTTACCTAATTATACCTATGCTGACTACAAAGTGTGGGAAGGAGATTGGGAGTTAATACAGGGTGTTCCTTATGCCGTGTCTCCTGCTCCAAATATTACACATCAAGAGATAAATAGTAATATAATGTATGAATTAAAAAGCAGATTAAAAGCTTGTAAAAACTGTAAAGCTTTACCTGAAGTAGACTGGAAAATAGATGATGGAACCGTTGTCCGTCCAGACAGCTTGGTTGTTTGTCATTTAGAGAAGAAAGATGCTTATCTTTCTCAAACTCCAAAAATAATATTTGAAGTTCTTTCCCCCTCCACAAAATCTAAAGATAGAAATTTTAAATCTCTACTTTATGCCCAAAATGAAGTAAAATATTATATTTTAGTAGAACCTGCTGGAATGTTTGCAGAGGTTTATAAACTTACTAATGGAAAATATAGACTAGAGGGTGAATTTAAAGAAGAGAGTTATACTTTTAACTTAGATGACGAATGTGATTTTGACTTTTCATTTAGAGAGGTTTTTGATATTTAAAAGAGATAACCTCTCTAAACATCTTCTAAAGTCCTCGGGATATATAAAGTAACTTTACTAGGTTAAATAAATGCCAAAACAAGACTGGAATCAAATCAAAACCATTTTCAAAACAAAAAAAGAGACCTACCTAAAAGAGTTCTTAAACTCAAAAGAGGTCTTTCTTCCCAATAAGAAGCAAAAGAATATTTTTGATGCAACTCATAATGCCTTTTCAGCCAAACATTTAAAAAAGCCAAGCCCTGCTAATTGGATTTCAATATATAAGAAAAATGATTTATCGGAGTATCTGTTGGAAAACCTGCTTATGCCTGTTCGTTGTGGGCAAGGGGAGTTTTTCTTTTATAGGGGTGAGATTGTTTTTGATTTGAGAGAGGTTGAAAAGTTATCGAAAGACTTAAGTTTAACCAAGCCTCATAAACTCCATTAACTCTTTATCTTTAAAAAGTAGAGCATTGACAATTTCACTTATATTTTTTTCTGCTCTTTTGCTAACTTTGCGACAAAACTCTCTACCTCTGGCTCAAGATAGATAGGCAAATTAAATGTAGCATTTTTATGGTAAAACTTTCCTCGTTCTCCGTTTGAAAAATCATATTCTTCTTTCATAACTTCTCTCTCTTTTTAAAAAACTATATCAGAAAACTATTGAAAATGAGATTACCACTTACCGACTCACCGAATTTTGTTTTCATGAGCTAAATTTTTCCTCGTTTTCCACCTAAAACAAAAGTATACCCATTTTTGACATTTTTATAAAAAAGAGGTATACTTTAATAAAAAAATAAGAATGTATAATGATAAACTTTAATTTCTACACCTATAGCGATGAGCAAATAAAACAACGACATAACTCTAAAATGCTCTACCAAACTTATCTACAAGCACTTCATGACTATAACTTACAGTACCGATACAAAATGGTTTGGCAGAAGCATAAAGGTGGTTATGAACTCTTAGCAAAACACCATTTACGAACAAATAAGCGTGAATATTTAGGTCGAAGAGATGAGCGTACAGAAAAGATTTTATCTGATTTTGTACTCTCTAAGGCAAGAGCAAAAGAGATGTTAGCTAACTTAAAAGAGAAACTAAAAAAAGATGAAAAGTTAAACAAGCTAGAGGGTATTGCCCGAACACCCAATGAAATAGTTAAACTTTTTAGAAAAATCAATGAATTAGGACTGGATGATAAACTCATTATTATAGGAACAAATAGTCTATATGCTTATGAAGCAAGAGCAGGTATTGCCATTGATGAAGCATATTTAGCTACGGATGATATAGATATTCTTAACAGAAAAGAGAAAGGTTTGTCCTTTATATTTAAAAAGTTAATGAGTCCTACAAAGGCTATTGATTTTTTACATTTGATTGACAAAAGTTTCTATCAAGACTCTAAAAAACCCTATAGATTTATAAATAAAGATGCCGTATGGATTGAACTCATTAATCCTCTTTCTAATGATATTACTTTTTCTGAACATAAAGAAAACCTCTTTACAGATTTGTTATATTTAGATATGAAAGGTATGCAGTGGTTAGAAAACTCTAGGCTATTTAAAGAGACAATTATCGCAACAAATGGTCAAAGTGCTAACATTGCTACTATACATCCTTTGGAGTATGCTATCTATAAAAATTGGCTCTCTAAACAAAAAGATAGAGATTTTCAAAAACAGCAAAGAGATAAACATCAGAGTAAATTGGTCACTAAAATTATAATAGAGTATATGCCAAATATTGAAATAAATGAGGAACTTAAGGTATTGAAGCATTTGAAAAAAGAGATTATTGATGCTTATAGAGAAGAGATTGTTAATCTCTCTTAGCTTTTTCTTCATACTATAACATCAATATATCTTGATACATAAATAATAACCTGCTATACTTCCCTCAAAAAAAAGGAAATAGTATGTTACTAGCAAGTAGTCTATTTTTAATCACCCTCATTTTTATTATATGGCAACCTAAAGGACTACAAATAGGAACAACTGCTATTATAGGAGCAGTTATTGCTTTAGCTCTTGGGGTAGTTAGTGTTGATGACATTTGGATAGTTACCGACATTGTGTGGGATGCTACTCTAGCATTTATTGGAATTATTATTCTCTCTATGGTACTCGATGAGATAGGTTTTTTTGAGTGGTGTGCGATTAAGATGGCAAAGCTCTCTAAAGGTAATGGTCATCTTATGTTTGTCTATGCTTTGCTTTTGGGGGCATTTGTTTCGGCGTTGTTTGCTAACGATGGGGCAGCGTTGATTTTAACTCCTATTTTGTTGGCTAAGATGCGAATCTTGAAGCTTAATGCTAAAACCATTTTAGCTTTTTTACTTGCAGGTGGGTTCATTAGCGATTCGGCTTCTCTTCCTTTTGTATTTTCTAACCTGACAAATATTGTAACAGCGAACTATTTTGACATTGGGTTTGCTACTTATCTTAGTACGATGTTTGTGCCTTTTGTAGTGAGTGTAGTAGCCTCCATTGCTATTTTATGGCTCTTTTTACGTAAAGATATTCCCTCAAAAGTTGACATCTCTCTTCTTAAAGATGAGAATGAGGTGCTAAAGAGTAAAACACTCTTTCTCTTCTCTTGGCTATTTTTGGCACTGCTTATTGCAGGGTATTTTATTGGCGACCACTTTAACTTGCCTGTGAGTCTGTTTGCTTTGGGTGGGGGTATTGTTTTTCTGCTTATTGCTTCCTACCTTAGAACTGTTAATGCAAAAGAGATTATTAAAAATGCTCCTTGGCAGGTGGTTTGGTTTAGTATTGGGCTTTATATTGTGGTTTATGGTCTTAAAAATGCAGGGCTTACAGACTATTTGGCTGTAGTACTTAAAGATTTAGCAACACGTGGAGATACTATTGCTGTAGTGGGTACAGGATTTATCTCGGCTTTTCTCTCGGCGATTATGAACAATATGCCTACCATTATGATTATGGATATTGCTTTGCAAGATGTGGGAAACAATGCTTTAGCTTATGCCAATATTATTGGGTGTAACCTAGGACCCAAAATGACACCATTTGGAAGTTTAGCAACACTCCTTTGGCTACATGTATTGGCACAAAAAGGGGTCAAGATAGGCTTTTGGCAATATAGCAAATTTGGGCTTTTGGTAACACCTCCTGTATTGTTGGTGGTTCTGTTAAGCTTGGGGTAAATATAAGTTTTAGGACGTATTAATCTTTTACAAGTATAATCAGCTTAATAAATGTTCTAAGGAAAACGATGAAAAAATTTTTACTCGTATTATTAACTAGCTACACACTTATGGCAGATGCCCTACCCCAAAGTATGACAACAACTATTAAAAGCATAAAGCCAGATGGTCACATAACTTTAGCAACTTCAGCACCTAAAGGTATGAGTGGGATTGTTGTTCATAACTATGGAAATGGTTTAACTGCTATAACCAATGCTGTTATTACAGGTACAAATGGAGAGGCTACTCTTTTAAAATATACAGCCATTCCACATGACAACATACCAAATGTAAAGACAGCTTCAAAAGTAAATGATAAAGTTGTTTTAGGAAACTTCTACAACAATGCCCTACTTATTGCACCAGATGCTAAAAGCTATGCAGAGATTACTAAAAAATTTAAAAAAACATGGATTCACCCTGATAGATTTGCAGTAGATTTTATGAGAGATTCTCAATCAGCTATTACCCTTGATAACCTAGAAAAATTTGCAAAGCTAAACCAAGTAGGCTTGGTACTTATAGCTTCAAAGAGTGGTCTACTTATTCTTGACCCTATTAGTAAAAAAATTATAGGGAAAAGTAACATAACTGTTAACACTGACAAAGCCATGCGTCCATTTTTTGCACGTTTTGAACAGATGGACACTTCGGTTTTTGGTATATCTAAAGTAACACTTACCGATTACAATAAAGCTGTAGAAAATATTAGAAAGTAACCACGATGATAGATAAAAAACACCTCAAAGCCTTTACCAACATGGTAGGAGCTGAAAACATCTACGATGACAAAGCCCACATGATAGCCTATAGCTATGATGCAACTCGAACACGTTATGAACCTGATGCTGTCATTTTCCCACGTAATGAACAAGATGTCTCCAATATTTTAAAGTATTGTAATGAGAACCGTATTGTTATTACAGCTCGTGGGGCTGGGTCTGGCTTTACTGGTGGGGCATTACCTGCCAATGGTGGGATTATTCTCGCCATGGAAAAACATATGAATAAAATCTTAGAGATAGATACCGAAAACATGGTAGCAGTAGTGCAACCAGGTGTTGTCAATATGGATTTACAAAAGCATGTTGAAGAGCTAGGACTCTTCTACCCACCAGACCCTGCAAGTGAGGAGTACTCTACTTTGGGTGGAAATGTCTCTGAAAATGCAGGTGGTATGAGAGCTGCCAAATATGGAATAACCAAAGACTACGTTATGGCTCTACGGGCTGTACGAACCAATGGTGATGTTATTCGTGCAGGGAAAAGAACCATTAAAGATGTAGCTGGTTATAACACAGCAGGTATTTTAATAGCATCAGAGGGTACTTTAGCTGTTCTTACGGAACTTACTCTAAAACTCATTCCCAAACCAAAGTACAAAAAAACCTACATGGGCATTTTCCCCTCAGTTGACAACGCTATGAATGCCGTCTTTAAATCTCTTTCAGCAGGTGCAAACCCTGTGGCTATGGAGTTTTTAGATGCCTTGGTCATCGAAGCACTCATAGAAAAACTAGGAGTTGACCTACCTACCGATGCAGGTGCTGTTTTAGTAGGTGATGTCGATGGGAACGTACCAGAAGAGGTTGCCTTTCAGCTCGAAACTTTAGAGCAATCATTTAAAGAAAACGGTGCTACAGAGTTTAGAGTAGCAAAAGATGATGAAGAGGCAAAAGAACTTTGGTATGCAAGAAGAAATGCTTCTCAGTCTATCACCATTTTTGGAAACAAAAAACTAAATGAAGATATCTCTGTGCCTCGTTCCATGTTGCCATCTGCACTAAAAGCCATCTATGAGATTGGTGACAAATATGGCTTTAAAGTTCCATGTTTTGGTCATGCAGGTGATGGTAACATTCATGTAAATGTCATGATAGACATCTCACAAATAGACGAAGGTCATAAGTGTATAGAAGAGATTTTCCAAATGGTAGTAGAGATGGGTGGAACATTAAGTGGTGAACATGGCATAGGAACTTCAAAGGCTCCATTTATGGGTATTGCTTTTAATGATGAAGAGTTGCAGATGTTTAAAGATATTAAAACGGCATTTGACCCAAACAATATTTTGAATCCTGGGAAGATGGGGTTGTAATAGACATTTATTTATGCCAATAAAGGGCAGAGCGATGTCTCTACCCATTACCAAACAAACAAAAGAAACCCCAAAATATAAGGGAAACCCAATGAAAAAAAAACCCATAAGAATACGCCGACTTATCAAAGAGTACTATATATTTATACGAGACTTTCTCTCTGCTCTCTTTGAAGACAAACTCTCTTACTACTCTGCCAGTTTGAGTTACTATACTCTTTTTTCTATTATTCCTCTTTTAGTTATCATTCTCTCTATCTTTACCAATCTTCCTCTATTTGACGAGGTATACAACAATATTCAAAACATGATTTTTCAAAATCTTATGCCTACTCATTCCAAAGAAGTTTTAGGTTATATCAATGGTTTTGTAGAAAACTCTGGAAAGCTAGGTATGGTAGGGGTTATCTATGTACTCTTTGCCTCTATGATGTTTTTTAAAAACTACGACTACATAGTCAATGATATTTTTGATGCTCCACGCAGAAGTTTTTGGTCATCGGTAACCGTCTACTGGACACTGGTAACATTAACCCCCATTATGTTGGTACTCTCTTTTTATGCCTCTTCTCAAGTACAAATCATTTTAGATAAAAACAGTTGGACAGATGGTATTCATCTCTTGACTATCTTGCCATTTTTTATTATTTGGGGGATGTTTTTTTTAAGCTATAAAATCTCTGCAAATACTAAAGTTTCTATCCATGCTGCTGGTATCAGCTCGTTCATTGCCTCTTTGGCTTGGTACTTAGCAAAAATGGGGTTTATTTTTTATGTAATGCACAACAAAACCTACCTAAGTATCTATGGAGGGTTTTCTATTTTACTTTTCTTTTTCTTGTGGATTTATATTTCGTGGGCTATTTTTTTACATGGTTTGAAGTTTTGTCACTTGTTGGAGAAAGATGAGGAGATAGAGGTTATAAAATAACCTCTATTATAAAGTTGTTTAAGTAAAAAGCTTATTCAGCGTCTTTTACACAACGGACAAATGTTATAGTACTAGTATTAAGGGTTCCAGTTACTTGTCCAGACCATGCGTCAGTTGATGTAGGAGAAAAACCAACTGTCCAGTTTTGAGTTGCATCAGCTTCAGCCACTGTACTTGTCCAGTAATGTCCACTACCATTATTAATCTCAGTAAAAGGGGCAAGTAATTTCTTATTTACTCTATCATATATACTATTTAACTCTGTAAGTGTAGGTAATCTCATTCCTTCCCCTGTACAATAAGCCACAGCATCAGCCAAAGGTTTTTGTAGTCGAGCTGTGTCAGTAGCAGTATCAGCCCACACCAAACCTGTATTAGGGTCTGTTACTTCATTTGTATCAACATCTTTTGTAAGTGCTTGTCGAGTAGGTACAATTTCATTACTAGCATCAACACAAATAGTTTTTGTAGCTGCTGTAGTATTGTTTATATGTCCATATTTAAGACGGATATCCCAACCATCAGAAGTTTTATAATGACTATCATCATTATCTAAAGTAAAACCATCAACAATTGCAAGACTTGATTTTGTATAATCTAAAATAGTTTGAAATTGTGCAATAGTAGGTTCAGTTTTTGGAGCTGTACATGTTGTACTTGCGGTTTTATCCCAAACTAAACCTGTAAGAGCATCTGTTATTGTTGTATCAGTAGTACTATACTGAGGTGTAACTGTTACAACTGTTGATGCTGTTCCTACATTACCTGCTGTATCTGTTGCAGTATAGGTAACAGTGTAGTTACCATCTGTATTAACATCTACAGTATCACCACCAATAGTTGCTGTAAGCCCTGTATCTTTGTTGTCTGTTACTGTTGCTACTGCTGGAGTATATGTTCCACCAAATGGTACAGTTAATGTAGCTGGTACAGTAATAACTGGTGCTTCTGTATCAGGTGCTTCTGGACTAACAGTTACAACGGTTGTTGCTGTTCCTGTATTACCTGCTGCATCCGTTGCAGTATAGGTAATAGTATAATCTCCAGCTGTATGTGTATCTACTGTACCTGAAATAGTTGCTGTAAGTCCTGTATCTATATTATCTGTTACAGTTGCTACTGCTGGAGTATATGTTCCACCAAATGCTACCGTTGCTGTAGCTGGTACTGTAATAACTGGTGCTTCAGTATCGGCAACTGGAGTTGGAGAACTATCACCTCCACCACATGCTGTTAAAAACATTGCTGTAGTTGCTGAAAGTATAATTTTGTTTATTGTTGTATTTGTCATTAGATTGAACCTTCCTTGTATTTATTATTGACTCTATAGAATCATAACTAGTTAAAAATAAATCATTACTTAATTTTTAGTTAATTTTACAATAAAGTAATTTTTTTTTATTTAACTATCTACTGTTTTAAACATTAAAAGTTATATATTGTAAATATAAACATATTTTATAACTTTTTATCATTATTTATAGCTAAAAATTTAATTAAAACTTATTTATTCTCCTATATCAAGCATTTATTAAGTATTAATTGTAACTATAACTTATAATATATATAGAGAGAAAAATGCAATATTCTCTCTATTTCCATAATACTATAAAAAGAAAGTAAATTGTGGAGGTCAAAGAAGTTCTTTGGAAAAATTTATATTTTTTTATATAAGGTGGGCTATATATACACTATCCCTATAAGTACCCAACAAAGAAGATGAAGAATAACAGAAAAAAGAACAGCTGTAGCTCCTATATCTTTAGCAGCTTTAGCCAAAGGGTGAATATCAGTTGTTACTAAATCTACCACATTTTCGACAGAGGAATTAAGTAACTCTGCAATCATAATTATAAAATAGGTAATAATTAGAACCAATTTATAGATTAACTCAAAAGGTAAAAAGTAGACCAATGGGAAAAATAGAATAGCAATCGCAAGTTCTATTTTAAAAGAAGTTTCTGTTTTAATAGCATGAATCAAGCCATCCCATGCATACGAAGCATTTTTAAAAATAGTATATTTAGGTTTATTGTTTATCATTATTACTCTCCTTTAATTTAAGCAAAGCTCAAATGAAATTCCTCTCACTAAAGCTTCATCTATTGATTCAGAATATTCTATAACCCAAAAGTAACAAATACTTGACCATTACGAATATCTATACCTCTGACAAAACCAGAACCTATACCTGCTTTTTTGATATTATAGATAGGCTTTTTGGAAATAGTCTCAGCAATAATTACCCCAAGTGATTGTCTCATATCGTTTGTTAGATATTTAGCCAAAGAGAAGTCATGAAACTTTAACTCTTCTACCATTGGGTTTGCCAAATATAAATTTTGTGTTTTAGGGTCAAAACGAACACCTGAAGCCAATTTTAGATTACCAGCTATACCATTTGGAACTAAAAAATTAGTAAACTTAAATGAGGTTCCTATCCCCAGTTTGTCAGTTCCTTGTTGACCAAGTATATTTGGGTCAGATATAGTAACTGTTCCTAGTTGACGTTTCTCTTGTACAGGGAATTGATTCGCCAGTGTTGAGTTAATCATACCCATAGGTATAGCTACAGAATACCCTCTTCCTGCTGGGTCAACACTTACACAAGAGGTAAAAAAGGTCACAGCTACAACAGCGACTAATGTAAATATCTTTTTGAACATAAAAATCCTTTATTTTGATTTAAATAGCCAAGTATAATAACATAACTATTCCGTTATATTATGCTCCCTATTATATTTTTTAATTTTTCTCATATAAGCATCATGTTTTCTTTTACGCATTGCTTGTCGTTTAGCCAAATGTATTCTTGCCAAAGTTTTATCTACAGTCAAATAGTTGTATTTTACTAACTCCCCAACCACTTGTTTAAAGACAGGTGCAGAAGTTTGTGAAGCAAAATATACTTTTTGAGGTTTTATAGTAAAAACACCAATGGTATATTTATTTCCCATTTTGTCATTGGCAAAACCATAAAAACTACTATGATACTCTTCTATGTAGTGTCCCTTATAGGCAATATGTGCTGTTCCTGTTTTCCCACCTACAGACAAACCATCGTATTGCGCTGCTGTTCCTGTACCACGGTTAACGGCTCCAAGTAACATGTCATTAATAATCCTTGCTGTTCTAGCTGTACATGCTTGAAGGGATGAAACCTCTCTTGTAGGTTCATATCGTCTACCTGTCTTATCGGTAATATATTTTACTATTTTAGGCGTAACAGCTATACCATCATTGTTAAAAGCACTATATGCCTTTACCATCTGCATAAAGTTTGCAAACATACCATAACCATAGGCCGTATTGGCTGCATGTACTTTATGGTTCAAAAGACTTGCCCCCTTAATACGACCTGTTAACTCTTTAGAGAGGTCAATACCTGAGGGTTCAGAAATCCCAAAATTTTTCCAACCATCATGAAGTTCTCGTCCTGTAAGCTTCCAAGCTATTTTAGCTATACCAATATTGGAGGAGTACATAATAATACCCTTAGGTCTCAACTCTTTAAAGTAATCATCATCACTTATAGTATAGCTCTTATTTACCTTGAACTTTCCACCTAAAGGAATGGCTTTTTTCAAATCTACCTTTCCTGTATCAATCGCTATGGCTAAGGTTAAAGGCTTCATAACAGAACCTGGTTCATAAAGATACTCTGAAAAATTAGGGTTTAAAGATTTCACATCTTCTTGTCGTATATGTGAGGGGTCATAACGCTCAGAAGAGGCTAAAGATAAAAGCTCACCTGTTTCAGAATTCATAACGGCCACCATAATCTCTTCTGCAGCTACCTGCTTCTTCATCCTATCTATAATTTTCTCTACACTTCTTTGGAAATCAAGGTCTATATTTAGATGTAAATCCATTCCATCTATACGCTTCTCTTCTTTGCTCTCTCCATGAAGTAAAGGAGTACCAAGAACATCTCTTTTTCCTTTTATCAAACCATTCATGGCTGGTTCGAGGTAAGATTCATATGACTTTTCTAAGCCTTTAATGCCAATAGGTGTCTCATAGTCATTATTAATCTCCGTTCTCATATATCCAACAAGAGGGGTTAAAAGATTTTTATGAGGGAAATGTCTCATCTCACGATCAGGAATAATATCTAAACCAAAAATCAAATGTGGTTTTTTAGGGTTTAAAGGTCTAAAAATATCCAATTTTGCCATTTTATAAGCTAAAAATCTTAAGTCACTAGCTAAACGTATATCTATATTTTCACTTAAAACAATTCGTCCATAAATATTTTTTCCCGATTTATTAACAAATTTACTTAAAATCTCTTTTTCACTCATGCCAGTATAAATACTAAAAAGCTTAATAAATAAATCCTTTTTTGTAGGGTCAATACTTTTTGTATTTATCTCTGCACGAAACATTTTTTGACTATAAGAGACCACAAAGTTATCAGCTGAGATAATCTTTCCTCGTATCGCCTTATTTTCAATCGATACAAACTTATTGTCTGTATCTCTTGATGAAGTGACTGTCAAAGCTACAGTAAAAAGAAACAATCCTAAAAACAGAAAGGCTATTACAATAAAAGCTGAAAGTAAAATAACACTTCTATTTTTAATTAGCTTATTCTCACTTATTTCTTCAGACATACTAACCTTTTTGTTTTAAAAAATTTTATAAATATATTTTAATTATTATTGTTCACCCTTATTAGAGAGTAATTTTACTATTTTTTACAAAAAATTCTGATAAAATATGTTCATTAAAACTAAACTTTTGTCATTTTGTACAAATTTTTTCGGTTTAAAACAATTCTAAAGAATAAAATAATGATTGACAAACCCCTATTTGGTGCAACTGTAACACTACTTATCCTCGGATTAATCATGAGTTACTCTCTTTCAACTTATGCTGTTATGAAATTTAATTATACCGATACACACTACTTTATACGACAGTTTGTAGCTGTTTTGATTGGTATCAGCCTTATGGTGGGGCTTAGTAAACTCAATCCAGATAAATGGTTTAAACCCATAGGAATATTTCTTTTCTTAGTTTTTTTACTTATTTTACTTATCATGCCTCTACTCCCAGAGTCAATTGTTCGTAGTGTTGGTGGTGCCAAACGTTGGGTAAACTTAGGGGTTATGTCGCTTACCCCTGTAGAGTTTTATAAAATTGGATTTATTATGTTTATCTCATGGTCATTGGTTCGTACACGACTACATCGTGGAAAAATGAGTCTATCTGATGAAATCAAAATTTTTGTACCTTATGTACTGGTATTGGGTATAAGTGCCCTTCTTATTGCCGTTTTTCAAAAAGATTTAGGACAAACTGTTGTTCTCTCGGCGACACTTCTTATACTTTTTCTTTTAGTAGGGAGTAGTTTTCGCTTCTTCTCCATGCTTTTTGGACTAGGAATAGTAGGAATTGCCCTCTTAATTATTACTCAACCTCACCGAATAAAAAGGGTAAAGGAGTGGTTTTTATCATTAGACAATGAAGCAAATAGACTAGAAACCTATCAAATATCTAACTCTTTAGATGCCATTCACCATGGAGGCTTTTTTGGACAAGGTATAGGTAATGGACAGTACAAATTAGGGTTTCTTTCAGAAGTAAATACCGACTTTGTACTAGCAGGTATTGCTGAAGAGTTAGGGTTTATAAGTATAATACTTATCACACTTATTATACTTTTTATTATTTTTCGTATTTTTAAAATTGCTGCAAAAGTAGATAATCCTACATATTATCTCTTTTGTGTTGGAGCGGCCTTGCTTATCACTTTTTCTTTTCTTATTAATAGTTTTGGTATCGCAGGAATTACTCCTATTAAAGGAATAGCTGTTCCATTTTTAAGTTATGGTGGTTCACAAGTTATAGCCTCCTCTTTGAGTATTGGTATCATCTTAATGATTTCTAAAAAAGTAGACTACAATGAAAAAGTAGATTATAAAGAAAAAGAAAAGGTACAAGCATGAGCATCGTTATGACAGGTGGAGGAACAGGTGGACACCTCACCATTATAAAAGCTGTAAAAGAGGAACTTTTAGATGAAGAGCTTATTTATATTGGTTCAACCAAAGGGCAAGATAGAGCTTGGTTTGGAGAAGATAAGCAATTTAAAGAGACTTATTTTTTACCTACTCAAGGGGTAGTCAACCAAGGTTTTTTAGGAAAAATCAAATCAATTTCTATGCTTGTTAAAGCTACCATAAAAGCTAGAAAAATCTTAAAAAAAGCCAATGCAAAAGTGGTCTTTTGTGTAGGTGGCTTTTCAGCTGCTCCCACCTCATTTGCAGCAAAGATATTAGGTATTCCACTGGTTATTCATGAACAAAATGCAGCCATTGGTTCACTTAACAAACTTTTACGCTCTTACTCTACAGCTTTTATCTCTTCTTATGAAGAGGACAGCCCCATAAAAGCTTACCCTATAAAAAAAGAGTATTTTGAAAAAACACGAATAAGAGACGAGGTCAAAACCATTATCTTTCTAGGTGGTTCTCAAGGAGCTCAAGCTATCAATAAATTGGCTTTAGAACTGGCTCCTATACTCAAAGAGAAAAATATTAAGATTATTCACCAAGCAGGAGAAAGAAATATAGATGAAGTTAAAAAGTCTTATGAAAAGCTAGACATAGAAGCCGAAGTATTTGGTTTTACAACCACGCTTTCTGACTACATGAATCAAGCTGATTTTGCCATAGCTCGTTCTGGTGCCTCTACTTTATGGGAACTCTCAGCCATGGCTTGTCCAACACTCTATATCCCCTACCCTTACGCAGCAGGTGACCACCAATTTTACAATGCAAAATTTTTAGTTGACCAAGATGTTGCTTGGATTATGCGTGAGAGTGAGATAGAGATTGATAAGGTGGTTGCTCTTTTGGATGAGAATATGCAGAAGAAGAGTGAGAAATTGCAACAGCTTATTGAAAGAGATGGGGCTTTACAAATTTCGAAACTTCTAAAAAACCTGTAGGTTCGGTAACACCGAACAAAACATCCATTTTCAATATTAAAATATATTTTTTTTAGTATTTTTATGTTATTCTATGTTATATAGTATTTATCGACTATAAATCCAACAAAAAGTAAAAAAAATGAAAAAACTATTATGGATAGCATTAAGCATAGGACTAAGCACACAGCTTCTGTCTGCTACATCAGTAACCCCGTTAAGTTCGGGAAAAGCAATTGACGGTTTTGTTAAACAAAAAGAGAAAAAATATTACAATATAACCGTTCCAAACAACAAAAGTATTCGTGTTAACCTAACCCCACTAGATG
>JALXFN010000033.1 GCA_027068975.1 Campylobacteraceae bacterium
ACACAAATCAATCAAGGAAGTACTGCTTACCCATGCTATATAAATATAAAGGTATCACAAAACAAGGTAAAAGTGCAAAAGGGAGCATAGAGGCTTCGACTATTGATGAGGCAAAACAGAAACTAAAAATGCAAGGTATCTTCTACCAAAGCATTCAGGAAACCTCTCAAATAAATGTAAAAAACTTTTCAAAAAGAGAGATGCCCGGTCCCCTACTTAGTTCATTTGCTAAAGAGCTGTCTTCTTATCTCAACTCTGGAATGGCTGTTCTTACTGCCATTAAACTCATAGAGGGGCAACATAAAAAAGAGAAAAAGTATGCTTCCTTTTTAGCGTCACTTAGAACCATGATTGAAGAGGGTAAATCACTCTATCATGCTTTAAGTTCACAATCTGTCTATGGTATGCCTGACTTCTTTTTACAAAGTATTAATGTTGCAGGGCAAAGCGGTAAAATGGTCTCAGTACTTATCAATATGGGTACATTTTTCTCTAGTCAAGCAAAGGTAAAAAAACAGGTAGGAAATGCCATGGCATATCCTCTCTTTATTTTTCTTGTTGCCATTGGTATGACAGGATTCCTCATCGCCTTTGTTGTTCCTAAAATCACAGGAATTTTTAAAGACACAGGTCAAGAACTACCAGAAATTACTCAATTTGTTTTAGGTGTTTCTGACTTTTTATCTGCCAACTATATTGTACTTATATTAGGTTTTGTAGCTATTATTATAGGTTTTAAGGCTACCTATAAATACAGCTATGGTTTCAAAAAAGCTTACGATGGCTTTGTTCTACAACTTCCTGTAATAGGTGAACTTATACAAAACCATGAGTTAGGTCGTTTCTCTTATATTTTAGGACTTATGCTAGACTCTGGAGTCTCCTATGCCCATGCTGTTAAACTGGCTACCACCACCTTTTCTAACACTGCATTTAGAGAGAGTTTTGAGACAGCTGCTGAAAGAGTCATAGAGGGAAATAAACTTTCCCACGCACTCCAAAGAGGAAAAGGGGTTCTTCCTAAACGGAATTTTATGCAAGCTCTTGCCCTTGGTGAAGAGTCAAGTGAGGTTGCTAGTATTTTAAGTAATATCGCTGAACTATACCAAGAAGAGAATGATGATAAACTAAAACTTCTACTGAGCCTTTTAGAGCCATTTATGATGCTCTTTATCGGTTTGATTGTTGGGGTTATTGTTGCTGCAATGTTGCTACCTATTTTCTCGATGAACTTAGGGGCTACATAAAATTTTTAGGTACAATTTTCTTTAAAAAGGATAGATATGGCAAAACAACGTTTTCGTGATACTAAAAAGAATAGAATCACTCCCCAAAAAGAGAAACCAAACAAGGTAAAGAAACCTGCAATCCCTTTTGCAGGAAAAGCGATAAAAGCCAAAGCATTTCTGACCGATATTTTTATGCTCTTTATGCCTCTTTTCTACTTTGTTATCTATGTTGTTTTTGGTAGCTTACAAAATGCAGGGGAGCATAAACTTTTGGCTTGGTCTTATACACTTATACCATTTGTAATCATCATGACTATTTTTATGTATAAAGATGAAGGAAGAACCCCTGGTCTACGCTCTCAAAGTTTAAAAGTTATAGATGTCAATACCCTAGACAAACCCTCACTCTTCTCTATTATCTTTAGAAATTTTGCAGTTATTTTAAGTGTTCTTACCCTTTTTGGTTGGATGATGATGTTCTTTAGAAAAGACCATCGTACCCTACATGACCTACTAAGCAATACTTGCGTCATTCCCTATCCAAAGGCATAGATGCACTACATATTATCACTCTTTTACTTTGCCTACTTCTCTTTAGTAGGTGTCTATGTTATGTACATGCCAAAAGCCCTTACAGGCTTTGGTTATGATGCTGTAGAGATTGGAATTATTTATGCTGCTGCACCCTTTATGCGTTTTTTACTGCCATTTATATTTAAATACTATATCAAGCTCACCCATAAAGTATACACCATAGCCCTTATCAGCACTCTTTTAAGTTCTATACTTTTTATACAAACTGTTCATAGCTTCTCTAGCCACTTTATAGCCAACCTGCTATTTGGGGCTTCCATGGGAATCACCCTGCCTTTTGTAGAGACCATATCACTACAACGACTCTCTAAAAAAATGTATGGGAAAATTCGCCTTTGGGGGTCGGTAGGGTTTATTGTCATCTCTCTTCTACTTGGTGAGCTAGACTCTTCACCCATGGAGACCATCTACTTTCTCATCGTCACAGCTTTTTTTACTCTACTCTTTGGTTACTTCGTACTCCAATACGACCAACATAAAGAGAGCAGTAATCAAGAGAGTGATAGCCAATTTTCTCTACAAAAATATTGGGCATTTTGGGCAAGTATTTTTCTTATGCAGGTAGCCTTTGGTGGATTTTACACCTTTTTTACCATCTATGAAGAGGGTCAAGGTTTAAGCCCACAAACCATCAGCTACCTTTGGACATTTGGAGTAATCTGTGAAATAGTTATGCTCTATTTCCAAGGACCTCTACTTCAAAGAAATCTACTAAGCATTTTAAAAATAGCCACCCTTATAACGGCTTTTAGATGGTTACTCCTCTACTTTTTTCCAAGTTCCATAGAAGTAACCTTTTTAAGTCAGTCTCTCCATGCTGTAAGCTTTGCCCTCTACCACACAACAGCCATTACCTACGTCTTTTCTCTATACACTCAAAAACGTTTGGCTCAACAGTTTTTCTTAGGCATCTCATTTGGTTTGGGTGGTTCTATTGGGGCATTTATAGCAGGGTATATTTATGGAGAGTATCTATTTTTATTTGAGTCCATCATCACACTTGGAGCGTTTTTTATGCTCTTTGTGCATGATAGACGAAAGAGCACTATAGATGCTTAGTCTCTCTAAATCTATTTAAGAGATAGCACTAATCTGAAATAAAGAAGCGTTTTACCTCTTTAACACGTATTCCTTGTTGCATAAAATAATTACGCCATAAATTTTTAACAGCATTAATCAATTCCATCTTGTGTCGTCGTCGCTCTATCACATGCATATAGACAGTAACTCTTGCTTGAGTTGGTAGAGGATACTCTTTGATTAACTCTTTTACTGAGGGGAGTTTTCCTTTGTAGAAACTAAACTTATGTCCATTTTCCATAAAGTCACTTACGATGTGTATTTCAGCTTTTTGACTCTTAATATCATCAAAAATAGTTGTTATGGTCTCAAAAAGAGGAGAGGTCTGAGCTGTACCTGATTTACTTAAAAGGGTGGTAATATCAAAAAGAGGCTCCTCAAAAGCCAAAACAAACTTCGCTCTAATATCTCGACAGTTTTCATAAAGAGCATTACAGTCTGCTTCACTACCTGGGCTACACTTGTCAAAGATTTTTTTAACCTTTGTCTCTTCCCCTTTGCTTCCTGATAGTGATAAAATATTTAGGCGACTATTCATAGGAATGTTCTCTCCAATATGAGATAACCACTCCTCCATTCTCTCTACATTAGTACTCGTCCATCGGTCACTTTTATCAATTAGAACTACTCTTTTAATTGGACTTGGCTTATTTTTAAGACACATTGTTTTAGAATCTACATCATAAGAGTTTGGAGTTAATTTATAAGCAAGAACAAACCCTAAAACCCCTAATAAAGCCAATATTACAATAATTAATATACCCTTTATATCATCTCTACTCATAACGCTATCTCCCTATTTCTCTTAATTTGTTGAAGTACTTTCTCAATATATTCATTCTCTAAATATCGCTCTTTCATCTCTTCTAGTTTCTGTTCAAATTTCTCTTGATTCTCATGGAAATTATCTATCTGCTCATTAATACTCTTTAGCTCTCTCTCTATTAATAATTTCGTATTTAAAAGCATGTTAATATTGAGCGTGTTTAATCGCTCATCCAATATCTTTTTATAGTTAAAAGAGTAATCTTCACCATAAACAGACTCTATACCTAAACGATAATCTGCTAAAAGCTCTCGTCCTGCTTGAAAAGCTTTATGATAATAGAGCTTATAAGTAGTAATAAAAGCGTCCAAATCTAAAGCTAAAGCTTCAAGCTTATCTTTTGAACTCTCTAAGTTTTCCATCAGAGTATCTGATTTACGTATGGTTACACTGTAGAGTTCTCGCATCAATCTTCTTAGTTGTTTTTTAGCATCTAAAAACTCGTTATCACTGGCTTTCCATTGACGATAAACAACACCATACCCTGGGTATTTATCATCCATTTTCATCCCTTTTATAATACTAAAAAGTGTCACCAATACACCAATAGAGACTAAGATAAGTGATTCCATATCATGCAAGGTAAAGGGGCTATGAATCATTGGCTTAAGTACTGCTCCTATCTCCACGTCTGGATTGGTTTGTAAAAGCTCTCGATAGTGAGCAATAAATAGATGTATAAAGAAAATCAATAGTAGTAAAACAGTAAAAATAGCCAAGCCTATACGCCTTATCTTCTGAACAACATGATTCTTATAACGTAAAACAAACCCTGCAATGGTAGAAAGAACAACATTGAAAAAGGAGGTAATAAACCCAATAAACACTCCACCAAGCAACCCTAAACTAGAGGCTTGACCAAAAAAATAAGCATTGACTAATGCCTCTAAAAAGATAAAAACAAAAATCCAAGCAAAGTGTAAAATATAGCTCTTAGGGTAATATGCCTCTCTTTTAGTTATATTATTCTCTTGGCGAAATCTATTTAACTCCTCTCTTAGGTTGACCCTTTCTTCCTGTTTTGTCTCCTCTTCATGAATAAAAGCATCATGAATAACGCCTGCTTTCTCTTTAAAAAAACGTTCTAGTTTCACAAAACTATTACTCTCTTTTGAAACCTTATTAAGAAGGGTATTTATCTCCTTTTTTATCTCATTTGACTTTTTAATTCCATAAGCATTGAGTCTTTTAATATACTCATTAACCTCTTCTAAATATCGTATTTCCTCATTGCTAAGTTCTATTGTCTTTTCTTTAGAATTTTCAATAGCAAACTGCTCTCCCAATACTTTAGGGTCAACTCCTCTGACTATTTTATCTCTTTGTATATAGCCAAAATTTAAAAGCTCTTCTCCCTCTTTCGTCTCTTTAATACGCCATGCCATACTTTTCCTAAATGTTTAATAATGCAAATTATAACTAAAGTAGCTCTAATAAACTATCAAAAAAAAACTCTAATCACTACATTGTAATATTTTCTAAGAATTCAATTTCACCACAGCTCTAAGAGGTGTAGATATAAAGATATACAATACTATTGATTCTCCTCAAAAAATTCCAAAATCTCATCTCTATCTATGGTTTCACTTCCCGAAGTATAGATATTTTTTTCCAATTTAGCAAGTGCTTCTTTTATAGAAACATCCTCATCCCTATAAGGTAAGAGCAACTCAAACAGAGCTTTGTCTGTTTTTGCTTTTTTAATCTTTTTAACCATTGGGGTTTCTCTTTTTTTACGTCCTTTTACTTTTTTAAATGTAAACCAACCAAGTAGAGTAAGTGCAACTCCTGATAAAAGACCCAAGATATACCAAAGCATTTTATCTACAGGTTGGCTCTGTGTTATTACAGTAGTGTTGTTTTCTGCTTTATTAACGTTACTCTCTACAGGTTCTACACTTTTTGGCTCTACTTTTTGCTCTATCTTGTTTGGTACAGCACTCTTCGTAGTCGAGCCAGTAACTTTAACTTTTATAGCTTCTGTTTTTATGGTTTTAGGCTTTTTTGTTTTTGCATCAAAATAGGTAAAACTTACAGGAGGAATCGTAAAGTCTCTGTCCGCGACTATGGCTACTTTTTGAGTTACTACCCCTTTGGTGATACCTGAATTAGAGACCTTTAACTCATCACTATAGACCACAGCATTAGGAATATCAAGTTCAAACTTTTTAATATCTTCTATATTTCCTTGCCCCATAACATCTATGGTTAAATTGACAGGTTTATTTGCCTTAACCTCTTGCTTGTCTACACTGGCTGATATTCTAAAGTCACCATAGACCTCTAGGTTATTTGGTAGAGGTTTAATATGTAGTTTTACTTCATTGGCAAAGAGTTTTTTCCAATTCATACTCATACCTATATTTCCAAAAAATGGGTCAGAGAAAGCACTACTTCCTGCTACTCGTGTACCTAAGCGTACAAAAGGTGGTTTTAGAGTAAAATTCCCATCTTCTTGAGGAAATAGTACATATTGATAGGTTTGTGTTGTATAGTCACCATCTACACCCTGCTTTAGACCATTAACTTTCTTAACCCAAAACTTTTTTAATTCAGGTTCAGAGAGTTCTATTTTGTCATAATGAGCATTTGGTAAGCTTTTGAATGTCAGATTTAACGTAATAGGTTCACCGACATACGCCTCTTTTTTATTTACACTCATCTCTAAGCGTACACCATCTTTTATACCTATGGCTCCTGATGCTTTTGCTACTCTTAGTCTTAATGGTGCTGTCATCTCTTCTACTCCATCTACCACTACTTTGTAGACAGGAATAACGACATCTTTGTCTGGCTGAAAAACATAACTTTTAGAGATGGTTTTTTTCATATCTCCATTAATAATAGTCGTACTTGAACGACTTGATGTTCCAACCACAGGATAACCTGCAATATCTACAAGGTCAGGAAACTCAACATCTTCGCCATCTGCTTCTATTATCAGGCGTACTTGGTCACCATTATAGATAATTTTTTTACTAAGTTTAGCAGTTACTCCTGCCCATGATATTAGAGGCAGGAATAGCATCCATACCAATATAGTTTTACCAAGGTTTAAGTTCATGATTATCATCTCCTTTTGTCTCTAAAGGTACTAGTAAGGTATTGATTCCTCTTTGGTCAAGCATCTTTTGATATTTTCTTAACTCTTTATCTGAAATAGGCTCTTTTTTCATTTGAGCTGCAGCTTTTTGCTTCTCTTTGTCTGACTTGTCTTTTTTATCATCTTTTTTCTTCTTGTCATCTTTTTGCTTATCTTTCTCTTTTTGAGCTTTATCTTTTTTATCTTGCTCTTGCTTCTTTTTCTCGTCTTCTTTTTTTTGTTTATCAGATTTTTTATCTTTATCTGAATCTTTATC
>JALXFN010000034.1 GCA_027068975.1 Campylobacteraceae bacterium
ATTCTACCAAGGATTTTTATCATTGCGTTCCCCTTTATTCTCTTTACCCTGATACATCATCGTAGGCATCTTCCTTTTACTTAACTGTTTAATCAAATGACTTAACTCTTTTTTTCTCATCTTCTCTTTTGGGTTCATCTGTTTTTCTGTCTCTTGCTTCTTGCTAGCATTTTCATCTTTTTGAGACTTTGAGTTCTTTTTATCGGACTCTTTTTTCTTATCATTTTTTTTCTTATCTTCTTGCTTTTTCTTTTTTTGCTCTTTTTTCTTTTTGGGTTCCTCTTTTTTCTTATCTTTTTTCTTTTTTTCTTTATTCTTCTCTTTTCGCTTCTCTCTTGCTAGTTTTAAGTTATGCATAACATCCTCATCACTTTTTAACCTTAGCGAAGCTGTATACTGTTTTATGGCAGATTTAAAATCACCCTTTTTAAAATAACAATTTCCCATATTGTACAGACGTGTTGCCTCATCAACCCCTTTAGATTTAGCATAATGCTTTAAAGCATCATCATACATTCCAGCTTTATACTCAGCATTGGCTTGGTTATAAAGTACCGTAGCATCTTCTATTTTTAATGACTGAAAAAGCATACTACTCTTACGAAACTCTCCTTTTTCATAAGCTTCATTGGCTTCTTTTATGGTTTGAAAAGGGAGTATATCTTGGGGAATAAGTTCAGTCAATGAGGGCTTAACTACATCAGCAAAAAGCATAGGAGAGAGAAAAAAAACAAGTAGTAACTTATGGTATTCTATTTTTATCTGCAAATTCATGTTCTCTTTTTAGTTTGCATTTTAGCATAATTTAAAAAGAACTCTATGAACTCATTATAAAAAAGTTTACCAAAAAGCTTTAGAGATAGCTCCTACTACTTATCCAACATACAATTAATCAGATTTCAACCACTTATTTTTTAACTGTTCATGGAAACTCTTTTCCAATCCATTGGCTTCACGAAGCTTAAGTAAGGCTCTATCTGTTTGCTCTTTTAGTGTACTCTTTGATGGAAATACAATTCCATAATTTTGAGGGTTAAAGGTAAATGGTGCTACGGCTAAGACCTTCTTTTTCTCTTTTTTATTGATTTGATTTGCAAGGTAAACCAATCTTGGACCATCATGCACCAACGCCTCTGCTTTTCCACTTCTAACCAAGGCAATTCCCTCGGCTAACGTTTTAACTGGAATAACATTTGCACCTATTTTCTCTATATATTTACGTGGAGCATCAGTAGCAACAGCTGCCACAAATTTACCTGCTAAATCTTTTTCTGAATGAATAGAGCCACCAATAGCCTGTGCTGTTAGAGCTGATGTAACAATAGCCGTCAAAATACTAACTGCCAAAATCCCCACTATATGCCACATCAAATCAATCACTCTAGCAATGCCTTTACTCGGTGGAGTCTCCCAAGTGATAAGCATGGTAATCCCCCACCAAAAAGCATCAATAATTCCAGAAAAATAATTTTTTGAAAAGAGGTCTGATTTTTCATTACGTCTATCAACAAACCAACGTAAATGAATGGTTACTAAAAGAAAAAGAAGAAATATCATAATCGTCTCTAAACTCATCATTTTCTTAATCTCTTTAGCCATCAACTCCAAAACAGAAGCCGAAGATTTAGAAGCATCCACCATCACTTGAAGACCAAGCTCATACATGGAGGAGGAAAAATCTATATCTTTTTCACGAGCAGAGGTAATGGTTACAGCAGAGATACCTGCATCAATCTCTTTATTTTTAGCACCTTCAATAAGTGCAGAAGTTGAATCATAATAGACCCACTGAGTATCAACATTCAGTTCAGATGCTATTTTACGCCAAAGGTCTATGGAGAAGCCAATAGGTTTTCGCTTCTCTTCACTAACATTTTTATCGTACATGACCCATGGTTCAGAGGGTTTGATTCCAATTTTTAAAGTTTCACTCTGTGCATAGAGTGAAAGAAGTAGCATAAAAGCCAGTAATCGTTTCATTGTTTTACCTTCGGTTGATATAAAAATGGGAGTATACTTACTTCTCATTCAATATATAGAATAATAGAGTAAAAAATCCTATTTTTAACGAAATAGACCCTACTTTTTACATCTTTACTCATTTTCAAACTCTCTCCTAGCCAAAGAGTCAACCTCTTTTAACAAAGTAGGAAAGCGATATTTCCCATGCATAGAGCCAATAGCCTTTTTTGCTTCTTCTAAATCCATATCTTTAGAGGTAATATACAAAGGCTTAACACTCTCACCTCGCAACAGTTCACAATCTTTTGGGGTATTGCCAAACTTTGCCTTTGCTACTCCGATTATGGGTACTTTTTTCTCTAATGCCTCATAAAGGTGCAAACCTAACCCCTTATGTGTCGGCTCATCTAACCACACATAGCCATCGACTACAATGCACTCAATATCGGTTAAATCTTTTAGAGCTTCAAGCAGACAAGGTAACTCACGCTGATAAAACTCACCTGAGACATAAGGTCGTATCTCTTCTATAAAGTGCTGTTGTGCATAGAGTGCTTTTTCATCTTCCCAATTTTCAAAACCCAAACAAGCAACTACAGCGTTTTTATTGCCGTTGTATTGTACATCTAAAACATATTTCATTTTATCTCTCCTAACAAAAATAATCCACTCTCTTTATAGAACTCATGCCCCGTCACCAAAATATTATGATGGTCACCCTCAACGTCAAGATAAAATTCTTTCTCTTTAGAAGCAAAAGCCTCAAAAAGCTTTTTACCTTGTTGATAAGAGATGAGTTTATCTTTTTTTCCATGTACCATATATAAGGGTATGGTTATGGTTTCTGCAATTTTAACAGAGTTTGCATGGCTTGGGTGAAAGTCGTAAAAGAGTGCCAAACTTTTTTCTAAACCATGGTAGAGAAGCTCACCAAACAAGCCACCAAATATGCTCACCGATTTTCTTTTTAAGACAACATCTAGTCTATCAAAAGTAGCAACCAAAACCATCGCTTTAAATCTGTGTTTAGAGTGAGCTACATTAGTAATGGCAAAAGCCCCACCCAAAGACATTCCCCACATATACAAAGGCTCATCTATGGAGATGTATTTAGAAACATCATCCAACACCTCATCAACATAGTGTTGCTCATACTTTTTGGTTCCATAATAGACGCTCTTAACCTTACTCTCTCCATGATGAGGCAAATCGATAAGTATACAGCTGAACCCCAAAGAGACATAACGTTCAGCTACAGGCAACAAGTCCTCTTTTCGTCCATTTTTTCCATGAAGTAAAACTAAAACTCCTTTATGTGCTTTAGGCTTCAAATCACCCAACTGTTTGGCTAAAAGTCTTTGTCGTTTTGAGAGACCTTTACTTTTGTTTTGACTCACTAGCAAATAGGGTGTTTCATTTTTAGAGAGACACTTTTTAATGTTCATACCATGCTCCAAAGGATGCTCCAACCAATCATAATGATAATCTTGAAGAAGACGTGTTGTAGGCTTCATAATATTTTCTTGATTGAAGATAATAGTACTTATAAAAAGCAGGAACAAAAGTAAAAAGGCAAAGAGTAGTTTTTTCATAGAGAGATTATACACTATTCTCTCTTTTTAAGATTAGACTTCTTGCATACCCCTATAAATGAGTCTATTAATCCACCATCCTAAACACACCCTCCACAACCTTTGCCAAACGCTCATAATCAAGCGTTTCTGGTCTATCTTTTGGGGTATGATAGTTATCTGAACGGTAAAAAGCTGTGTCACTTACCAAAATAGCAGGATAGTCAAATTTCCAGTAGTTATGATGGTCTGAAAAGTCAATACCAGGAATAAAAGAAAACGCATTCATAGAGTAGACAGGTAAGTTACTACTCTCTTTAAATACCCCTTTAGTCTCTCGTGTTAATACAATATTTTTCCATGATAGATTACTCACAATAGAGATAAAATTCGCTTTTTTAGGATAATAGATATCCATAAAAGGAAAAGGATAGCTTTGAGAGTTTTTTTCATCAGAAAAGTACCCTATCATATCTAGTACAATCACTTTAGAGACTTTTATGTTATGGTCATGCAGATACTTTGCATGTTGGAAGCTTCCCATATTGGGCGTTCTAAAAAATGGTGGCTCTTCTAAAGTATAGGCTACAACTTGCACATCACAAATAGGTGGATGCTTTTTTAATAAACGTACCAACTCTAAGAGTCCTGCTACTGCTGAAGTGTTATCATTAGCTCCTGCATGTCCACCAAAGGTATCGTAATGCCCTCCGACAACAGTTAAGCCCTCATCACAACTTTTTGAGCCTTTAAAGTTTGCTATTACATTTCGGTAAGCTCGTGTGGGGTCATCTAAAAAACCTTCAACCTCAAAAGTCTGATAACTTACATCATCACTGTATTTTTGAAATTCATTGTAAATATAAGTAGCTGTTTTATCGAGCATTTCAGTATTGGTATAGATACGGTCATCAAACTTCTCTACAATTGTATAGACATGCTCTTTTAAATTTTCTGCTTCTACTTCTAACTTTTTTTCTGTACTTAACTGAGTTGTAAATATGGGTTGAGCTAATGTAAACCAAACTATTAATACAAATAAAACTAAGGCTACTAATGTGATGTATAGATTTTCTTTCATCTTCAGATTATATCTAAATAATATAATTTGGAGAAAACTTTATACAAAAGATATTCAAGAGGATTAGTGGTTGAATGAGTCCTCAATTCCCCTACCAACCCCCAAAGCCCCAACAATCCCACAAAGCGACCCTACAAAAACAATAGCATACCCAGTAGGTAAATCGAGCCAATAGGAGAAAAGCATAGCTGAAATTACAATGGTTGAGCCAATACTCCAAGCAAAAAGTAGAGGCTTAAAGCGTGACTGTAGTAGAGCTAAAAAAGCAGGAACTATAAGAAGTACAAAGACCACTAAAACCCCTGCTAGTTGTACCGATGAAGTGACCGTTAGAGCCAAAAGCCCAAAAAATAGTACCTCTTTTGCTAATCCACTTAAACGGTGATAAAAACTAAAAAAGAGTATGGCTACAAAGCTATAAAGTAGCACAGGTTCGGTTAAATCCTCTAAGGTAGTAAAGAGTATATCGGTCGCTTGAAGTTTGTTAAAAAGCTCTGTCCCTTGGGTAGTGTTTGAGAGAATAATAATAATTGCACTAGCCCCCAAAGCATATAACATTCCAATAAACGCCTCAATATGCTTGACCCTATAGGTTGCAATAGCAATAAGCAATGCCCCAAAAAGTGCAAAAGCAAAAGTAAGCAAAAAGGCGTAATGCCCCTCAAAAAAGAGCAGACTTATAGCCACTCCAATGGATGCAAACTGCCCAATGGCAAGGTCGGTAAATATAACCCCTCGTTTGATGATTTCTAAACCAAAAATAGTATGGATAAAGACTAACAAAATCGCTAAAATAAACGCAGGATAGAAGAGTTCGACTATTGACATAGCTCTTTACCAATAGTGGTGTAGAAATCTTCTAACGTATCAGTTCCATCAACAGCCCCTACATCATGAGGAACAACTTTTACCTCTGCTCCTGTTTTACTTGCTATAAAATTAGCTGTCTTCTTCTCATGATAGACATCTTGAAGAATGGTCTTAATCTTCTGCTCATTCATAGTGTTAATGAGTTCTAACGTATGTTTAGAGCTTGGGCTTATACCAGGGAGAGGTTCAATGTTGCCTACCTTTTGTATGCCATAAAAATCCATAGCATAATTAAATAGTTCATGATACTGTACTACCTTTTTACCCTCACATGAAGCGTACTCTTTTTTAAGTTTACTACTAAGCTCTTCCATTTTAGTTTTGAACTGCTCAAAGTTTTTATTGTAGGTAGCTTGATTACTTGGGTCAAGTTGTGAAAGCTTCATGCTAATAAGCTCAGCGATTGGAATAATATTATCAATATTTAGAGCAAAGTGAGGATTTCCATCAGGGTGAACATCGCCCATGCTTCTTGATACATTGACAGGTATATCTATAAGTGTCACTGCTCCACTCACATCTAAAAATCCACTCCCTCCATTTTGAATTTTACTATTGTTTGCACTTCTTAAAAGAGGTGGAATCCAACCAATTTCAAGTTGAGCACCATTTATAATAAGTAAATCTTCTCGTCTAAGTTTACTAATAAGTGATGGTTTTGGGGTAATAAAGTGTGGGTCAAGTTTAGGAGAGGCTAAAACGTCTACTTTGACTAAATCGCCTCCTACTCTTTTGGTTACTTCTCCTAAATAGTTGTAAGTTGTTGCTACATTTAGTTGTGCAAACATTGCTGTTGTTAAAACTGTTGTTAATGTTAATATCTTTTTCATTTTTTTGTTCCTCGTAGGGTGCGATTGCCATCGCACCATTTTTTTAATATTATTTTTATTTTCATGCCATTTTTTGGTGCGATAGCAATCGCACCCTACGCATTAAAACGCATGAGCCCCATGAGCTCCAGTCTCAACCAAAAACTCCAAAAGCACTTGATTTTCAGTCTCTCTTACACCACCAAATGATTTTGATTTATCTTTTGTTGCTTGAAGTCTAATTTTAGAAAACTCAAACGGTGAATAGCTAACAATGGCTGAATACTTTTTAAGGTCATCTGGCTGATTTTTAGCATTTTTATTGAGTGCCTCATATCGTGTTCCAAACTCCCAGTTGCTATCTTTTTTGTAAAGAAGTTGAGTGTAGTAACCACCCTGCTTTTCATCATCTCTGTCTCGATATAGATACTCACTCTGCCAAGTTAAATTGCTATAACTGTCAATAGTATGTTTAAGAGTTAATTCACCACCATAAAGCTTACTATCTTGGTTCTCTTCGGTTTTTCCTGTGGCAACACTTGCCCCTGTTAACACAGAAGTACTATCATCTAAGTCAAACCCACTCTTTAAGTAACCTACATATAGGTTGTTTTCACTACTCTTTCCAAAACTAAGCTCATTTGTCCCTTGCATCGCTTCAACCCCTGCCATAAAATAGGTATCAGTAGGTGCAACCCAGTGCAGAGCGACCCCTGCATCGTTAAGCCCCTCTACTCCTAACATCGCTTCATATACTAAAGGCTGTTCAGAGAAGTGTTGAGCGTGTTGGTGAATGGCATTAATACGACCAAACCCACTTCTAAACTTCCCCATCTTCATGTCTAAATTGGCAGGAAGTTTTTTAGTAGTTAAGTACGCCTCTTCTATCTCAAATCCTTCAGGGTGTAGGTGAAAAATCGCATCACTTGTAAAGTAAGGACCAACCTCTGAGTGCATTCCAAGTTCGGCGTAATTAAAATTAAAGCCTCTATTTTTATGAAAAGGTATCTCATCAGCCTCTTCAAGAAAACCATCAATACCATACCCCTCATAATCATCATTACTAATGTTTCTTGAAACGGCTGAACCATCTAAGATTAGTGAAATATCAGGAATAAAGCTCTTTTGGTTAAAGCTATTGCCACCGTTAAGTGCCTCTTGTAGTTTTGATTTCTTTTGTGCTTGTAGGGCTTTTTCAAGCTTCTCTACTCGTTGTTCTAGCTCTGTTGCTTGTAATAAATATGTACTTAGTAGCGTACACAGTAGTAGTTTTTTTTGCATGGGCATATCCTCTTAATAAATATAATGTATCTTTGTCCTCAATAATGCAAAAACCGTAGGTGTGACCATGTCACACGCCAAATCTCGGTTTAAATTATATGGAAATTACAAATTTCAATTTACGCCATATTTGGTTTTGTCGTGTGACACGGTCACACCTACGTATTACATAGAAATAATAAGAACAAATAAGCTGTTAATGGTAATAAAATATGATGGTATTAAGAGAAAAAAGGAGGAGCGTGACTAAAAAAGCCTTTGCTAACGACCGTAGAGGGTACTTGTTTAGGTCTAAGTATAATCTGCTCAGACAACAATACCACAAAGTCCAATGTTTCAAAAGATGGAATATCACCACTATTGAGATTTTTAACGACAATACAGACTTTACAGTCATCATGAACCGTTAAATGGTCTTTGTGAATATGAGTTGCCGAGAGAAAAGAGGAGCTTATGTAAAACAACAATAGAAAGCGTATTATTATTGGTTTCACTCTCTTCTCCTTTTTGGAAATTTACATGAAAGTATAGTACAGGGTCTGTTAATTTCTGGTTACACCTGATGGAATAGATATCACAACAACCCCTCATCAGAAAAACTATAATATCCATCTTTAGCCAAGATTACATGGTCAAGCAACTCAATCCCTACCAGTTTAGAGACCTCTTCAAGCCTTTGTGTCACAGCCATATCTGCCCTACTTGCACTTAGTGTTCCAGAAGGATGATTATGGGCGATGATGATTCCTGCTGCACGGTCGGCAATGGCATCTGCAAAGACCTCTCTTGGGTGAACCAAACTTTGGTTGAGTGTACCTATAAAAACTGTTCGTGTGTTGATAATGTGTGATGCACCATCAAGGGTAATGACTAAAAAGTACTCTTGTTGTTTAGTGCTAAACTCTTTTAATTCATCGTAGACATCTTGGGCTGAGGTTATTTTTTTGTTAGACTGTGAGGTGTAGCGTTTTGCCAACTCAATGGCTGAGATAATCTGTGATGCTTTAGCCACACCCAAGCCATGGATATTGAGCAGTTTATCTAAGGATAAATCTGCAAAAGAGTTATCTAACAGAGCTACAATTTCACGTGAAAGTTTACGGACATCTTTACCTTTTATGCCTGAACCTATAAGCACAGAGAGAAGCTCATCATTTTTAAGGGCTTGAACACCTTTTTTTACTAACTTCTCTCTTGGTTTGTCATCTTTGTGGAGTTCTTTTATAGTTTTCATCTTAACATTATAAAACAATTTTTGAAAATAAGCTAGAAATATGTCAAATTGTCATGTTTTAAACAAAGCTATTATTTTAAGAAGAGTTGTTTGAGGTTTTAATCTTACTAAAACCCCTCAATATCTTCAACAGACAACAAGCGATATTCAACCTCATATCCCTCATACTTTCTAAGTAAATTAACCGATTTTAAGACCAATGCATCATGGCTAAGTCGTTTAGCAGACAACTTTACTTCACAAAGTAGTAGTTTTTTCTCTATTTCATCAACAGCTACAATGTCTATTTCATTTTTATTACCACGCTCCCAGTAGTTTCCTATGCTGGTATATATTTGCTTCTCTTTCAAAAGTTCTATAAAAAGTTTCTCTAAAAATCGACCTTTAAATGTTGAAAAATCTCGTTCAATAATTCTCTTTAAACGCTCATACCCCTCTGCTTCTACTATAGATTTATATTTGTAGATAAAACGAAACCAAAAAGCTAAAAAGTTGTCTACTATTTCATACTTTTGTACTTTAGCATTCTCTTTTGCTCCCATGGGTTTGATGCTTTTTATAATATTATAGTCTCTCTCCAAACGACTCAAATGCCCAGATATATTTTTTTCTAAAATTGACTCTATTTCAGTTTTAGAGGTTTTTGAAGAGGCGATTAAACTCAAAATAGAAAAATATGTACCATACTCTTTTCCAAACTCCTCTATGAGTCTGTTTTTCCCCTCTTCCAAAAAAAGTGAATGAGGGGCAATAATTTCATCTATCATACTCTTTGCATCAAAACTCTCATATAGAACAAAAAGCTCAATATATTTAGCAATACCACCTGTTAAAACATAAAAGTCCAATAAATTCTCAGGGCTATAGTTGTTGTGGTCTTTCAATATCTCTTTTAATACAGATACTTTCAGAGGCTTTAGGTCAATTTTAAAATCAATTCGTCCAAAGAGTGGCTCTTTTTTGTCTTCATATATTTTTTTCATCAAGGAGTAGACCGAACCACAAGCAATCAAGTGGATTTTACTCTCATCTTTATGCAAGTCCCAAAGTTTCTGTATAGTAGAGTATATGGTGCTATTTACTCTATAAAACTCTTGAAACTCATCTATTACAAGGGTAAATGGTTCTTTTTTCCCTAACTCCAATAGATACTCAAAAAGCTGTTCAAACTTTCGTATCTCTCCAAAAAGCTTAACTCCAAGTTTTGACTCTATCTCTTCTGAAAACTCTTCACACAAAAGAGCTTCATTTTTTTTAGAGACAAAGAAATAAAGAGTTTTATCAGAAGAAAAGTCTTGCAGTGCCAAAGTAGTTTTACCCACCCGTCTACGCCCAATAATCATGGTCATAATGGCATGATTATTTTTTAATTTATCAGCTCGTTTTAAAATATTAAGTTCATCATCTCGATTGTAAAATTTCATATAATAACCTTTGTTATGATAACATGGGTTATTATAACATAAATATTATTTTTTTAAATTAAGGGTTGTCGTCAAGGGTCTCGTTAAGGGTCAGACGTTGAATATTCACCTACATCATCCCCTTAACCACCTTAGAAACCAAAGAACGAGAAACATTCAAATACTTAGCCAAAGCAATCTGTGTATATCCATCTTCCAAAGCTTGAACCATTGCTTCATTTCGTTCTTGAATGCTGTTTACCTCTTCAAAATGTTCCTCTAAAGTTTTTGAAAAAGCAATTGTATTTACACTGTTTTTTACAACAACTTTTTGATTTTTGATTTTTTCAAGTAGCTCTAAATCTTCCTCATTGAGGCTAACACCAATTATATCTTGCACATTTTCATAATCAAGCTCTTCTATAAGTTTAGAGTGCAAAGCACAAGGAACAGGAGTAACCCCATTGGCAATAACTGAACCTAAAGTGTAAGGATACTCTTCTACCTTTTTGACTATTCCTGCTTCTATAGGGTTTTGTTCTATGTAGCGAATGAGAGTATAGTAGTACTCATCACTATTGATATACCTAGAGTAGTATCTACCCTGCCAAAAGTGACCTGAACGTTTCTGTTTTTTATTAGCATAGATGGCGTAGTTTCCATTTATCTGTTTCATAAAAGAGGAGAGGTTTTCTCTTTGTGTCTCTACTAAAAGATGAAAATGGTTACTCATGAGACAATAATCATGCAAAACTACACTATATGCTCTACACGCTTTACAGACTATTTTTAAAAACATCTCATAATCGTCACTATCTACAAACACCTCCGAACAGTTCACTCCACGGTTAATAACATGATGATACCCTGCTAAGTCTATTCTTGGTTTTCTTGGCATTTTTTGTCTCGTTTATTATTTTATTTTTTGTATTGTAGCGTGTTTTTAGTGGATATTCAACGTCTGACCCTTTAGGAACAATACACTACTTCCATCAGACCCAATTCCAATCAACAAAAACAAAATCAAACCTATCCAAACTTCATCTCTAAAATAGCCACAAAATTTCGCCGTCGTTTATATTCACTCTTTAAGCGTTCAACTCTTAAATGAAACTCATCTTCATCTATCAATGACTTTAACTGAAACAGAGCATCTGCAATAGCTCTATAGTAATTATCTCCTGTAGTTCTTAAATTCTCTTCAATTTGAGCATTAAAAAACTCCATCGCCTCTTTTGGATAGGCTTCTTTGTTTTGCTTAAAGAAACTCTCTTTTTTCTCTGGTAATTTTTTTAACAACGCAAACATCTCATCTATGCGTTTTTCTCTCTCTAAATATTTATAGTATGCATACAGGTCTCTCTTTTTCCAAAGTGCTTCTAGCTCTTTTTTATTGTCAACTCTTTTAAGTCCATCAGCAATAAAATCAAAACTTCTATAGCCTCTCTCCTCAATAGCTTTACGAACAAAACCTCTAAATCGTTCATCTGAAATATCACTAAGTTTTGCAAGTTGTTCCACATACTCTACATCAAATCTCTCTTTGAGTAAATCTTCAACAATCTTTATGGCTAACTCTTTTTTATCATTCTCCAAATAGATATAAATTAGCTTTTTATAAACACCCTCTAAATCTTGAGCCAACAAAAAACTCTCTTTCTCTTCAAATGTTAACAACTCTTCAATAAAATAATAAAAGCTCAAAGGGCTATCGTTATCAAAATATTGCAAAACTTCTCTTTTATCTTCTATATCTAAATTCTCATAAGAGAAATGTAAATAGTTAGACTCCTCCAAAGCCCATAAACAATCGAAGCTGTACCTCTTTGTTTTCAATTTTATTAATCAGAGCCATTATCTCATTAGAAAAAATATCAAAATCAAAATACTCCTCTCCTCTATAGTCATAATGGTCAATCCAAAGATACCCCTCATCTTGTTTTGCTTCAATCGCTACTGCCATCTCAAAAACCATATCCATAACCTCATCAGGGTTTTGATTGACAAATATTTTTAGATTTTCCATATATTCAGATATTTTTTCTTGAAACTCATCAGGACTATAGAGTAACTCTTCATCAGCCATATCATACTTAATACTTGTAGAAGCAATCTCATTAATTTTTAACTTGTTTTCTAACATTTTTTATTCTTTTTAGTTTTTTATTATTTCACTGTAAAGATTTTTAAATTGTCGATAAGAGGTTACGACTACTCCCCTTCTTCCTCTTCAATTATCTTAATCACTTGTTTCACATAAACTACCTTCACAGGTTTTTTATATGGAATGGTAAGTGCTATTGAATCCTCTTTAGTAAAAACATAATGACTACCACCATTATTAATAGCTGTATATCCTATGTTCTCTAAGATTTTTTTCAAATCTTCAAATCTTACATTTTTGGGATTATTTTTGATAGCTTCGATTAATTTTTCTTTTTTACTCATTGTTAAAATCTCCTAAAAAATTGTGATTTATTTTATAAATATTTTCCTTAGTGAGAAAACTTTTTTGCTATTTTTTCATAAAGACTTCTATTATTTAAAGAACAGTGTGTATAATATTATATACATACCAAAAGGAACTATTTATGAAAAGCATAGATTATTATTTAAATTTAGATTATGAAATTATTATTAGAAAAGTACCCCAAGAAGATGGAGGTGGTTATTTTGCTTATTATAAAGATTTTAAAGGTGTAATGGGTGATGGTGAAACTGCTGATGAAGCTATAGAAGATGTAAAATCTGCATTCAAGTCTTATTTGGAAGTAGCTTTAGAAAATAAAGAGAAGATAAATGAGCCTTCTCATCTTATGAAAACTAAACGAATTAATATCACTGTACCAATTTATGCACTTGAAAAGATAGATAATTATGCTAAAAGCTTAAATATGAATCGTAGTACTTTTTTGGTAGAGAGTGCTTTAAAGCAAGTCTCTTTATAGAAAAAATCTATTCTAAAAGAAGAAGCCTAAACCTCTTCTTTATCTCCTATAAACCACCAAATACCCAACAGGCAAAACCAAAAGTGTCAACAGCGTAGAGCTAATAATCCCCCCAACAATCACCACAGATAACGGATACTGAATCTCGTTTCTAGGGGTCAGTCGTTGAATATCCACCTATATGTTCCAAAAAACTCTCTTTACCAATATCATTTATTACTATTAGTTTCGACAAAATTTTATCCCCATTGTAATTTACGCTCAACCCTTTTAGTTGCACAATCTGTCAAATAAGAGTTAATCAAATTTTGATAAGGAATCCCTACTTTTTTAGCCAATGCTTTAAAGTAACTAATGGTATCAGGGTCAAAAAGCATATCAACAAAAATCATCTCCTCCTCGGCAAAGACCCAAACCCAATCAACAAAAACAACAACCCAAGCACAAGAGGATAGTAAAAAAGCTCTTCTCTGTCATGAATGACCACTTCACCCTTATCTTTACTTTGGTGTTGGGACTTTATGGTGCTTACTAGCTCTTCTATGTCGCTTTCACCTGAGTTGGCTAATATGAATGCTCCATTGTTTTTAACTGCTATCTCTCCTAGTTCATCGTTTCTTTGACTTATGATTAGCTTTCCATCTTTCATAATGGTTTTTCCAGTTTTTCTTAAAACAGGAGCCCCCTCTTTGGTTCCTACTAAGACTACATATAGAGCGATATTATTGGCGTTTGTTATCTTTTCAAATTTGGCTAATTGCTCTTTGTCTCCACCATCTGAAAAAACGACCAATATCTTTGGCTTTTTCTTCTCTAGTAACTCAACTGTAAACTCAGCCAAAGCTGTAAAGTCTGTGGAACCCATGTTTATGTATTGGTCATTTACACCATTAACCAAGAGTTTTAAGGTCTCTTTATCGGAAGTAAAAGGAGCCAATATAAAAGAGGAGTAAGCAAAAGCTACGAGGCTTATGTCATCATTTGGCATGTTGTTTAGTAGTTGGTTTATCTTCTTTTTGGCAAACTCTAAACGGTTTGGATACATATCTTTAGAACGCATGGAACCAGAGATATCTAAGGCAACTACTACCGAAAGCCCCTCTAAATGGACAACTTTGTCTCCATGGTCTATAACAGGACGGGCTAATGCCACCACCATAAAAAAGAGTGCAACGACCAAGATAAGATGACGAATAACCAAAGGCAAAGAGTCATCACCAGCTGTTAAACGTGCCAGTACCTTTTTGTCAAAAATCTGTAAAAAATTATCTTTATGGGTCAAAATAAAATAGGTAAATATCGCTAAAGGAATCCCCATCATCCATAAAACTTGAGGTGTTACAAAACTCATTTTCCCCTCCCCATCACTCTAAGATAGATAAAAAACACTAACGATAAAATAGCTATAAAAAGAGGGTAAGCATAGAGATAAATATGCTGAATTATCTTTTTATCATCTATTTTTGTTAGCTCTAAGGCATCTATTTTTTCATAAATTTCATGAAGCATCTTTGAGTTTGTCGCTGCAAAGGCTTCACCCTCACCTGCTTTGGCAAAGGCTTCTAGTGAGCGACCATCATAATCACGAGTTGCCCCTATGCCGATGGTGTAGAGTTTTATGTCACTTATGGCTATGAGGTTACTCACCTCTTCTACTGAAACTTTACTCATGTTATCTACACCATCGGTAAGGAGTATGACTATTTTTGATTTGGACTGTGAACGGTCAAGCATGGCATAGGCTTGAACCAAAGCATCATTTATCGCTGTTTTTTGACCTGCTATACCAAGACGTTGCATCTTAATAATTTTGGCTAGAAACTTCTTCTCAAAGGTTAAAGGAGATGAGACAAAGGCGACATCAGCAAAGGTTATAAGCCCTATACGGTCATCTTTTCTACGCAGAACAAAGTCACTTGCCACCTCTTTAACTACATCGAACTTATTTTTAGAGAGATTTTTCATGTCAAAACGTCCCTGTTGCATGGAGCCTGAAGTATCTATGACCAGTACAATATCTCGACCATTTTTCTTGGAATTACTGTACTCTTTGGTTAAAATAGGAGAAGCCAAAGCAACCAGTGCCATAACTATAGTAAGCCATTTTAAAAATGCCAAAATTTTATTATGTTTAACATTTGAAGTAAACAGAGCATCTAAGTGAGGAAAATAGATGCTTCTCCCCTTAATCTTACAAAACTTTGCACAAAGTAAAAAAATCAGAATAAAAAGTAGTACCCAAGGGTACTCAAAACTAAACTGTCTCATCAATTATATGCACCAAAAGGTCATACTGACGCAGAGTTACCTCATCGACCACTAAAGGAACCTCTTTTTTATATTTATAAGCCTCTAACATCGGGAGAATCTGACTGTAAATCTCTGCTACTCTTGGCTCATCAGAGAACATTCTTCCCAAATAAGTCACCTCATAGGCTGCCTGTTTAGGATGTTTCCAATTAATATTTTTTATACGTTTCAGGTAAACTTTTTTCATGTTTTGTTTACGATTTAAAAAAATTTTTTTGAAAAACATAAAAAGAAGGGCTAAGATAACAACTCCCATAAAAAGAGCCAACACTATAAAAATAGTGTAACTATCATCAGGTATCTCCAAAAGGGGTTTTATGTCTCGTAGTTCACCATTCATCACTTTGCTCCTAACAGCTTAGCCAACTTCAAATACGGCTCTTCATGCGTATAGATTTTAGTAAAACGGATAGCATTTTTCTTTAAATGAGCATAAAGTTTTTTATCATTCTCCATCAATGCCTCTTTGTATGATTGTATCTCAACATGACCGATATTACCTTCAAAACTTTTATCACCCTCCATATCTAAAATACGTAAGTAACCCAGCTCATCAGGCTCCTCTTCAAATTTGTCACGAACGATGAGTGCTACCACATCATGTTTTTTACTTAGCAGAGCAAAATCAACCTCTCCTACAAAATCTGAAATAATAAAGAGCAGTGATTTCCGTCGTATACGCTTGTAGAGTGTGTCCGAAAACTCTTTATAAGCACTCTTTTTTCCCAACATATCAAACTTCTCTACTTCTCTAACGATACTTTCTATTCCAAAAAACTTCTTATTGGGTCTGCTCATGCTGTAGAGTTTGTCAGCAAAGATGATGTTTGAGAAGAGGTCTCCATTTTTAACAGCTGAAAAACCAAGCAATGCTGTAAGTTCTGCCATAAGTTCAGACTTTTGTTTAACAGTTCCAAAATAGGTTGACCCACCCATCATAAGAGCTGTTACTACATTTAACTCTCGCTCTTCACGATAGATTTTAATAAATGGTTTACCCAATTTGGCTGTAGTTTTCCAGTCAATTTTACGAACATCATCTCCATGCACATACTCTCTAAGCTCTGTAAATTCAAAACCCTCTCCTTGAAAGAGCGATGCGTTATTTCCTAGCATCTCTCCAAAGACTTGTTTTCTTGCTTTGAGTAAAACCTTTTTTATATTCATCTACTAAACCTAAGGAATCGGCACGGTTGCTAAGACTTTGTCTATAATCATATCTTGTGTAACACCCTCTGCTTGTGCCTCATAGGAGAGTACAATACGATGACGCAACACCCCTTTAGCTATATAAGCAACCTCTAAAGGAGAAACAAAGTTACGACCCTTGAGGTAAGCTACTGCACGAGCTGCTTTATACATGTCAATACTTGCTCTTGGACTCGCACCATACTCTATATATGGGGCAATATCTTCAAGTAGATACTTCTCAGGTTCTCTAGTAGCAAAAACCAACTCTATTAGATAGCGTTCCACTTCAAAGTCCATATGAACAGCCATTGCCTCTTCTCGGATGAACTCTAAATCAGCTACTGTTGCTACTTGCCGAATGGTTCCAAAACTGTTGTTTGCTACACGTCGTGATATCTCTAACTCTTCTGCTCGTGTGTTATACCCTACTATCACTTTCATAAGAAACCTGTCTAGCTGTGCTTCAGGTAGCTCATAAGCTCCCTCTTGTTCTACAGGATTTTGTGTTGCCATTACCAAAAAAGGTGTCTCTATTTTAAAAGTATGGTCACCTATGGTCACTTGTCGCTCTTGCATAACCTCAAGAAGTGCAGACTGTACTTTTGCAGGGGCTCTGTTGATTTCATCAGCTAAGAGCAAGTTGGTAAAAACAGGACCTTGTTTTATTTTAAAAATATTGGTAGAAGGGTCATAAATCTCTGTACCAATAATATCAGAAGGAAGTAAGTCAGGGGTAAACTGAACCCGTTTAAAGTCTAAACCCAAAGAGGCAGAGAGGGCATTGACGGCTGTAGTTTTCGCCAAACCAGGAACCCCCTCTAACAAGATATGCCCTCGGGTTAAAAGTCCTATCAAAAGACTCTCTATCATCTTATCTTGCCCTACCATTACTTTGGCAATTTCTTTTTTAATATTTTCTATTATTGGGTTCAATCCAAACTCCTACAGTTCACGCATGTTAATTATTATGCTTATTTTACTCTTTTGTGGTTAATGAGAGGTTAATAATTTAGTTTAGGATATCTCAAAAGAAAAAGTAGAGCCTCTATCCTCTTCACTCTCTATCTCTAATGTTGTATTGTGAAGCTTCAATATCTGCTTAACTATTGCCAAACCAAGTCCCATGGAGTTGTCCCATGAGTGTTCATCGGTACGGAAGAATTTTTTGGTTACTTTATCTATATTTTTAGAAGATATACCTACACCTTTGTCTATAACCAAGACTCTCTTACCTACTATTTGTACATCTACTATATCTTTAGAGTATTTTAACGCATTCTCTATTAGGTTTTTTACGACTATCTCCATCAAAGCTTTGTCTGCACGAACTACCAATGAACCCTCTGCTACTTGAATCTTTCTTCCTTTATATCTATCTTCCAAGTTTATAGCTATCTCTCTTATAAGAGGTCTCATATCAAATTTACTAATTTGCAACTTCTGTTTCCCACTCTCAAAACTGTTCCAAAGAAGCAAACGACTTAAGAGTTCTTCTATTTTATCACCATTATTATAGATTTTATGTAAAAATTTCGTACGAAGCTTAGGGGGGATATCTTCATCGTCGGTAAGGGTTTGAGCATAGCCCATTATGGCTGCTATAGGATTACGAAACTCATGGGCTATGGCTGAGAGCATGTCGGAGCGTTGACGATTTTTCAGTTTTATTTTGGCAGTATATTTTCGTTTTTCCTTCTCTTTTTTTTGCATTTTTCGTAAAGTCAAAATCAGTTTTTCATTAATACGTTCAAACTCACGAGTAAAAAAATGAGCTGAGGGTTCAGGATTGGTACTTGCACCAGAGAGATACTTTTCTACATTTTTCAGCTCTTTAGAGACACGTTTAGTACCATGATAAACAGAGATTAGAAGTAGTATTTGAGAGGCAATAAAAAGAGTAATATAGAAGTAATTGTTTTTAAACTCTTCAGGGGTAATAAAGAGAATAATCGAAAAAAGTAAAGTAACAAAAATAACAATAGTAATTAGCCGTGCTATGACATACTGGCTCAGTGAAGGTCGTCTGTACATAGCCACGCTAAACTATTTTTTTTCAAGCTCACGAACTTGTTTTTTTAGTTTGTTAATCTCTTTTGTGTATTGGTCTAAAGACTCCTGAATCTCACCAATATCCCACTCCTCTTCTGCCAACTCTAACTCATCACGTTTCTCTCGATACATCGCTAGGAGTTTTTCAAGTTTTACTTTTAACTCTTCTACTGTTTCATTTATTACTTCTGACATGGTTTATCCTTTTCCAATTCTAAATAGTTTTTAGAATCGCTCTATCATATTAACAAATATATTATAAAGACTCTCCACTTCTTTGATGCTTGTTCTCTCATTTAAGCCATGTATTCGGTCATTTATGACACCAAACTCTACAACTTCTATACCATAAGGGGCGATGTGTCGTCCATCACTGGTTCCTCCTGCTGTAGAGAGTTTGGTTTTTATACCTATCTCTTCTTCTATGGCAGCTGTTAATTCATTTACAATATATGAGTTACGATTGGTAATAAATGGGTAAGAGCCTTGCTGTAACTCTAGCTCATAATCTAATCCAAAGAGTTTCTCTTCCATAAAGGATTTTAGACTCTCTTGCGTAGTCTTCGTAGAGTTACGAACATTGAACATCATCTTTAAAGAGTTTGGAGTTACATTGGTCACTTCCATTCCAGAACGAATATCAGTAATAACCAGTTTAGATGGAGCAAAATTTTCATCTCCATCATCTAGGTTATGCCCTGCTATTTGAGACAATACAGTAGCAATATCATGAATAGGATTAATCGCTTTTTCAGGGTAAGCAGCATGTCCCTGCTTTCCTTTTAGAGTCAAATAACCATTTATAGAACCTCGTCGTCCTATCTTAATGGCATCACCCATCTCTACTTCACAAGTAGGCTCTGCGATAATACAGTAGTCAGGTAATAAGTTTATCTCTTTAAGATGTTTTAAAACTATCTGTGTTCCATAGGTGCCATCGCCCTCCTCGTCAGAAGTCAACAAAAGTGAAAGACGACCTGAAAAGTCATCATCCATATCACGTACAGCTTGAACAAATGCAGCCACCCCAGACTTCATGTCTTGTGTTCCACGAGCATAAATATAGCCATCTTTTATAACAGGTACAAAAGGGTTGGTATCCCACCCCTCTCCTGCTGGAACCACATCTACATGTCCAGCAAAACAGAGGTGTTTCCCCTCTCCAAACTTTTTAGTAAGCCAAAGATTCTTAACCCCACCCTCATTTATCCATGTTGCTTCAAAATCTTCTAAGTAGTTTTCGATGTAACTCAATAACCCACCATCATCAGGGGTTACTGATTTGGTAGCGAGTAGTTTTAAAAACAAATCTATAACATCTAATCTTTTTTCCATAATAATATACCTTCTGCTAATTTACGGAACAATAGCAGATAATATATTAAAAATGAACCCTACTTATTTAAATTGACTACAAAGAGTATCTTCATCTGAATCACAGATTAACTCTTTAACCCAACCAGCTACAACCTTAGCACCTTCTGCATTAAAATGTGTTCTACCAGAATATGCAAAGAAATCTACTAAAGCTTGATTATTAGGATATTTATTATATTCTACAAAACTTTTATACTCTAAATCAAGCAACAATACATTTTCATCTTCTGCTAAATCTTTCATCGTTTGAGGATACTCACCATGCGTTCTTTTATTTTTATATAGACGATTAACAGGGGTAATCAAGACAGGGGTAATTCCTAAATCTCTAGCTGTATCAATATAGGTTTTTAAATGTGTATAATAAGTATTATCTCTTCCTGGTTCGGTATGTCTGTATCCCTGTTTTTCATCATTATGACCAAACTGAATAAAAAGATAAGCTGGATTTAATAAATTGGCATTTCGCATTATGTTTTTCATTGTTGACCAGTCATGATGACTTGCAGAATCAATCATGAATGATTTAGAACTTGCACCTTCTCTTGCACGATTATAAACATTACTTGAATTTTTCATGTACGTATTTAATTTGCTTCCCCAACCAACATTTCCTGGAGTTTCATTATAGACTGTTGAATCCCCTATTATAAAGATTTTTGAACCTGAATTTTGCTGTTGATTTAAAGTAGCCTTCACTTCATAATTGGTTGATTGATATCCATATACACCTATATAAACATCTTGGTTTTTATCTACAGTAATAGAACAACTATCATCATTCTTTCTACTATTTACTGACCTACAATCATATACTGACTCTGTTGGTTTTTGACCAACACGTACATACAAATCAGCATCGGCACTTAAATTAGTTATAAGAGAATCAAGTGTTGCTCCACGTACTCCAGCTATCTTATAAAACTTGGTTTCATTCTGTTTCACTGAATCTGATAGAGCCACACCTGAGGTAAGTGCTCTAATATTATTAACAGTTTCTACAGCCTTTAAATTAAAGTTACTGGCTTTACGACCATGAACCCGTATATAAACCTCGGCTCTTTTAGGTAAGGTAACCGAGCAACTCTCACTCTTTGTTCCACTCTTTTGTGATTTACAATCATATTTTTTACCTTGTACTTTATGACCTATTCGTACAGAAATATCTGCATCATCACTTAATCCATCTAATAAAACAGTAACTTCACTTCCAGCTGATGCAAGTATTTTATAGTCACTTACGGCACCCTGTGCAATATGAGAAGAGACAACTTCCCCTGATGTAATTGATACAACTTTTGCAAAGAGAATATTTACAAATAGCATAAAAAAGATAACTTTTTTCATTCTTTCATTCCTTATTTAAAATAAGGATAATTGTAACATATTAAAACATTTATTGTTCTTAGATATTAAATTATTTGAAATAGTATAGAAGAATTTTAGAGAAATTATCCTTTGACAATCTCTCCACGGTAAGTAACAATACCCCCTGCATGATTAATAACATTGTTCATACCATTTTGACGAAAAACTTGTTGGACTTGACCTGAACGGTTGTCAGTTCTACAAGTAAAGATGACGGTTTTATCTTTGTTCTCATTAAAAAAATCTTCTGCCCATGATTGAAATGTAGATGTAGGCTTTAATAAGTCTACACCTTTAATATGACCATGCTCATATTCATACTGCTCTCTAACATCAACTAAGATAAACTCAACATTTCCTGCTTCACGCTCTTTCAATAAAACTTCTAACTCTTCTGATTGCACTTGGCTTTTGGATAACAATTCACTCATAGCTTAATTCTACTCCTTTACTGCATTTTCTTTTACATACTCTGGGGTACAAAATATACCACAGTGACATTTACCTTCATTAGGTATCTCTTCATTTAAAGCTTGAGGACAAGGACAAACACGGTCATCTACACTTTTAAACTTTCCTGGTTTTTTCTCATCAGGTTCCACCATAAAACATGGACAAAATCTTTTACCATAAAGAATTTTATGTCTAGCAAGTCCCATAATGACACCCTCATTTACATCTTCCATTGGGTGATATTCAAATCCAAACTGATTACATACTTTGTCAGTAAACTTTTTTGTCTTTTCTAACTCTTCTAAGAACTCTGGTGAGCTCATATCTAATTGTGGCATCATAATGATTTCCTTTGGTTATAATTGAATATATATTACCTTAAACTCTTTTAATATATAATGCGACCATTAAAATGTTTCTAACAAAAAGGACAATTGTGACTATAGACAACACTGTATTGGAAAAACTAGAGAAGCTTTCAATGTTAAAAATAGAAGATGATAAAAAAGATGCGTTGGCAACACAATTAACAGAGATACTTGCTTATATTGAAAATCTTAATGAACTAGACACAGATACTCTTGATGCTTCATTTTCTACGCTTTCAGGTGGTACACCTCTTCGAGAAGACATACCAAAAACCAACACAGAGGTTTCACAAAACATCTTTAGACATGCACCCCATGCAGAGGATGATTTTTTTATTGTTCCTAAAATTATAGAATAACAAAATTATAAATACTTAAGAAAACATAAAGAATATTTTATATATTATTATCTTAAAATTAATACAAAGATAATAATATGGCTATAGATATAAAAAAACTACTTCAAAGTGTTGTCTCTCATGGGGCATCTGACCTTCACTTGGTTGCTCGTTCTGAACCTCAAATTCGTATAGATGGTACGCTTAAAGCTGTAAACCTACCTGTACTTACAGGTGAAGATATAGAAGAGATGTGTTATGCACTCCTTACAGAAAAACAGAAAAAATCATTTGAAGAGCATCTTGAGCTTGACTTTGCCTTGCTTCTTCCTGGAATTGGACGATTTAGAGCAAACTACTATAGAACACTTGGTGATATTGCTGCTGCTTTTCGTATTATTCCTACAGAGATTCCAGCACTTGATGACCTTAATGCTCCTGCTATTTATAAAAAACTTATTAAAAGAGAAAAAGGTCTTATTTTAGTAACTGGTCCTACAGGTTCTGGTAAATCAACTACCTTAGCAGCTATGCTAAATGAGATAAATCTTACTGAGCATAAACACATAGTTACCGTTGAAGATCCAGTGGAGTTTATTCACCAAAATAAAAAGTCCGTCTTCTCTCATAGAGAAACAGGTAGTGATACAAAGGGCTTTGCTGTAGCTCTTAAGTATGCAATGAGACAAGACCCAGATATCATACTTATCGGGGAGATGAGAGATAAAGAGACCATCGAAGCAGCCCTTACAGCAGCTGAAACTGGTCACTTAGTCTTTGGAACCCTACACACCAACTCTGCACCTGGTACCATTAACCGTATTATTGATGTCTTTTCAGGTGAAGAGCAAGGTCAAATTAGAACCATGATTTCTACATCATTGGTTGCTGTTATTGCCCAAATGCTTCTTCCTAAAAAAGGTGGTGGAAGGGTTGCTGTCCCTGAGATAATGACAAGTAACCATGCTATAGCAAACCTTATTAGAGAAAATAAAGTCCATCAAATCGAATCACAAATGCAACTAGGACAAGGTGAGAGTGGAATGCAAACGCAAACTCAAGTTTTAGTAAAATTACTCAAACAGAATCTTATTACAAAGGAAGATGCTATCCAATACGCAACCAAACCTGATGAAGTAAAGAGACAAATCAACTTTAAATAATTTTTGATATAATATTGGCTAATTTTTAAAAACAAGGGTTGGTATATTATGGAGTTAATGGGCTTTCATGTAGTAGATATGATAATCGTTGGGCTTATCCTCTTTTTAGCGATAAGAGGGCTTGTCAATGGTTTCAGTAAAGAGTTGTTTAACTTCTTAGCCCTTATAGGTGGTATTGCTGTTGCAGCAAGAACCAATGAAACTGTTGGTAAATTTATAGCTGAACAAAACATTCTACCTGAACTAAGTTCTGATTTTCAAAACCTTATAGGTTTTGCAACCGTTCTTATATTCATCTTAATTATTTTCAATATTATCTCCTCATTTAGAACAAACTTTCGAACAGAAGCTCCTGGTCTTATTAGTAGGGTTTTAGGTTACCTTATTAGTATTGCACGTTATATTTTCATTTTTTCACTTATTATTTTTGGTATTAGCAATGCTGATTTTCTTAGAGAAAAGCTTTCAAAACATTATGAAAATAGTCAACTTTTTCACCCAATGGTTAAACTTGGTGGAGAACTACTCAATGCAAATAGTACTCCAGAAGAAAATACAACAAAAGAAAATAATCATACCAATAGAAGCGATAATAATATCACTATGAATTTAAATGTTAAACTAACTGAGCATAACAAATCTAATTGAAATTAAAAGGGCAATATCAATATGCAAAATACAATATCATATGATGATGTTTTGGAAAATTTTAAAAAATTATTAAAATCAAATAATTTAAAGTACACCATGCAAAGAGAGTTGATACTTAAAGTTATTTATGATAACGATGGGCACTTTACACCTGAAGACATATATAATCTTATTAAAGAAAATCATCCAACTGTAAAACTTGGTATTGCAACTGTTTATCGTACACTAACGCTACTTGAAGATGCCCATATAGTTAGTTCTATATCTTTTGGGACACAAGGAAAAAAATATGAATTTGGACTTACAGAACATCATGACCATTTAGTTTGTATTTCTTGTGGTGGGATTGAAGAGTTCTTTGATGAAGTTATAGAAGAGCAACAAAAGAAAATAGCCAAAAAGTTTAATTTTAAAATGACCAATCACATTATGAAGATATTGGGTACTTGTTCTGCTTGTCAAAACAAAGAGTAAGTACCCCACCAAACATCATAACCATCTATTCAGATTTAAAATTAAAACATACATACAAAATAGGAGAAACCTTGATATTTGATAATCAATATATTCAAGAACGAATTAAAAAAACCCAAACATTAAGAGAAAAAGGGATTAACCCTTACCCAAACCAAGTAAAAAAAGGAACATCATCAGCACAATTTTTAAAGGAATGTGCGTATGTTCATGACATCGATACCGATGAGATGAAAAAAGATGAGACAAAAAGTTATAGATTAACTGGTCGTCTAAAATTCATTAGAATCATGGGAAAAGCAGCCTTTGCAAAGATAGAAGATGAAGATGGTCTTGTACAAATTTACTTTAACCGTGATGACCTTCCAGAGGGATACTACAATGAAGTAGTAAAAAGACTCTATGAAGTTGGTGATATCATCGAAGTTAAAGGGTACCCATTTGTGACAGGAACAGGTGAACTTACATTGCACTGTTTAGAGGTAAATTTGGTAACAAAATCTATCTCTCCACTTCCTGAAAAATTTCATGGTATCCAAGACCAAGAGATAAAATACCGTCAGCGTTACCTAGATATGATTATGGATGCAGAGGTTAGAAAACGTTTCAAACTACGTTCTAAAATTGTATCTGGTATTAGACATTTCTTTGAAAAGAAAGGCTTCTTAGAAGTAGAAACACCAATGATGCACCCTATTTTGGGTGGAGCAAATGCCAAACCATTTACTACTCACCACAATGCGTTGGGAGTAGATAGATTTTTAAGAATTGCTCCAGAGCTTTACCTTAAACAACTTATTACTGGTGGTATGGAAGCTGTATTTGAGATAGGTAAAAACTTTAGAAATGAAGGGATTGATGCAACACACAATCCTGAGTTTACGGTTATTGAATTTTACTGGGCATATAAAACCTATATAGAACTCATGGAAGTAACTGAAGAGCTGTTTGATTATCTTTTTGATACTTTAGAGCTTAGTAGAAAACTTCCTTATGGTGATAAAGAGGTAAACTTTGCCACTCCATTTGCACGTGTAAAATGGATTGATTCAATTGTAGAGATTGGTGGTGTTCCACGAGAGATAGCAGAAGATAGAGACAAAGGTTTAGCATTTTTAAAAGAGAACAATCTAAAATATGATGAAAACTGGACTATTGGTTATGTTCAAGCTGAACTCTTTGATGAGTATGTTGAAGCAAAACTGATTGACCCAACCTTTATTATTGATTACCCTGTAGATATCTCTCCTTTGGCAAGAAGAAGCGATGCTAACCCTGAAATTGCTGAACGCTTTGAGTTCTTTGTGGCAGGTGCAGAGTTGGCGAATGGCTTCTCGGAGCTTAATGACCCTATTGATCAGTACAAAAGATTTCAAGCTCAAGTTGAGGCAAAAGAGTTAACAGGTGATGATGAAGCGATGCACATGGATACAAACTTTGTAAAAGCTCTTAGCTACGGTATGACTCCAACTGCTGGTGAAGGAATAGGAATTGACAGACTCGTTATGATGTTGACCAATCAACAGACCATTCGTGATGTTATCCTTTTCCCAGCCATGAGACCAGAAGCACCTGTAGCAGAGGCTCCAAAAGTTGACCCATCTACCCAATGTAAAAAGTGTGGAAACAATGTAGCTGAAGAGTTAAAACCTGCCAAAAAAGGAAAAGGAATGTTCTGCATAGATGGAAATGCCTGTAAAGTACGAGCTTCTGAAAGAACTTAGACTTAATATAATGGTGCGTTGGAAAATGCACCATGAAAATATAATTTAAAAACATCAAGGTGTTCTTAAATTATATTTGATATAAATACACCATTATTAAACCCAAAGGAACCACATGAGTTACGCTATGGAAACATTTGATCCCGAAATTTTTGAAGCCATTAACCAAGAGTTAGAGCGACAAACCAACCATTTAGAGATGATTGCCTCTGAAAACTTTACCATTCCAGCTGTTATGGAAGCGATGGGTTCAGTTTTTACCAACAAATATGCAGAAGGTTACCCATATAAACGTTACTACGGTGGATGTGAACATGCCGATAGGGTAGAACAATTAGCAATTGATAGAGCTTGTGAGTTGTTTCATTGTAAATTTGCAAATGTACAACCACACTCAGGAAGCCAAGCCAACGGTGCTGTTTACGCTGCTCTTCTAAAACCTTATGATAAGATTTTAGGAATGGATTTAAGCCATGGTGGTCACTTAACACATGGTTCAAAGCCGAGTTTTTCAGGTAAAAACTACCAATCATTCACTTATGGTGTAGAGCTTGATGGGTACATCAACTATGACAAGGTAATGGAGATTGCAAAGACAGTTCAACCTAAAATTATCGTTTGTGGTGCGTCTGCTTATGCTAGAGAGATTGACTTTAAGAAGTTTAGAGAGATTGCTGATGAAGTAGGAGCTATTTTATTTGCTGACATTGCACACATTGCTGGTTTGGTTTGTGCTGATGAGCATATGAGTCCTTTCCCATATGCTGATGTTGTTACAACAACTACCCACAAAACATTAGCTGGACCTCGTGGTGGTATGATTATGACCAATGACGAGGACATTGCAAAGAAAATTAACTCTGCTATCTTCCCAGGTCTTCAAGGTGGTCCACTGGTTCATGTTATCGCTGCAAAAGCTGTAGGGTTTAAATACAACCTTTCAGATGAGTGGAAAGCCTACGCTAAGCAAGTTAAAGCAAACACAAAAGTATTAGCTGATGTGCTTATTAAAAGAGGTTTTGACCTTGTCAGTAATGGTACAGATAACCACTTAGTACTGGTTTCATTTGTAGGCAAAGAGTTCTCAGGTAAAGATGCTGATGCTGCTTTAGGGGCTGCAGGTATTACTGTTAATAAAAATACTGTTCCTGGTGAGACCAGAAGTCCCTTTGTAACTTCAGGTATTCGTGTGGGTGCGGCTGCCCTTACAAGTCGTGGAATGAAAGAAGCTGAATTTGAGATTATTGCCAATAAAATGGCTGATGTTCTTGAAAATATTGAAGATAGTGAACTTCACGCTAAAATCAAAGATGAGATGAAAGAACTTGCTTCTGGATTTGTTATCTACGATAAAGCCATCTATTAATCTGGACTATTTACAATTTTGAAAATTCAAATAGATGACTTAGAGTTTAACTCCGATTATTTTTATATTCAAAGCAATACGATTGTTGAAAAAATCATTTTCAACAATCGCACTTTTTATAGTAAGTATGAAAAGGTTAACACTCCCATAAATAAAGAAATCATTGAACAATATAAGCGAGATGAGCTAACTCTTGCCTTACCTCTTATTGAAGATGATATAGTAAACTATTTGGTTATAGAGTATTATCAGGAAGATTGGCAAAGTTTTTATTCATTAATCAAACACTTATTTAAAACTTTAAATATAACGGATTATGTTACCTACAAAAGTCCAAATAGAGAACCACTTCAAATATTTATAAAGAGTAAAAACACCCCCCTAGATATAGCTTATGAAAGAGTTGATAAAATAAAACAAACACTAGAACTTAAGCCAACAAAAAGCTATAGAATATTTCCTAACAAAAATTCACCAAAAAACTATAATATCATTAAATTCCCACTAAATATCTTATAAATATCTATTATTTATCATTTTTTTTATGTTATACTTTGTTCAAAAAAATGGAGACCAGACAATGGCAGACAAAAACTTACATGACATCAAGATTGGTGATTTAGAGAGTAGTAAAAAAACTCCTCTAAAAAACATACTTACTCTCTTAGCTTTATTATTTATAATTTTAGTAATTTCAGTAGTTATTACAAAATTAATTCTAAATACAGACAGTGATACGGATATCGATAGTAATATCAGTGCAAGTGAAATGAATAGTAGCGATACTAATGGTAATGCATTAGCTACAGGTGCTGCTGCAATTGCTGGTGCAACAGGTGCAGTTATTGCAGGTACGCAAAATGCTGCTGCAGATGGTGTAGATGCTGTAAAAAATACAGCTAAAGATGCAAAAGATACAGCAAAAGATGCAGCATCAGCGCTTAAAGACAGAGGTGCAGACGCAAAAGAGAATCTACAAGAAGCTACAAAAGATGCAGCATCAGCAACTACATTAAAAGAGAGAAATGTTAGTGGTTCAAAAACCAAAGTAACACTAAGAGACCATAGACCTTTATCTTCTGTTAAAGAATTAGACACTCCAAAAGAGACTGCTAAAAAAGATTCTTCTTCAAGTAAAAAATCAACTTCTAGTCACACAGGTGCAGGAAGTAAAAAAAGTGCTTCATCAAGTCATAAAAACTCAACTTCAACACACAAGAAGTCTACATCAACTCATAAAAGCTCAACTTCTCACAAGAAGTCTTCATCTTCTAAAACAAAAAGTGATAGAGTTGTTGCTAAAAAATCAACTTCAAGCAAACATAGTTCATCCTCTAGAAGTATCGCTGGTTATAAACTAACTCCTGGATACTACATTAAAATAGGTACATTTAAAAATCCAGCTGCTGCTGTTGCACAAATTAAAAAGACTGGTTTAAATTATAAACTTATTAAGGTAAAAGATGATAAAACTTTAACTCGTGTTTTCATAGGTACATTTAAATCTAAAGCAAACGCACAAAGTAACCTAAACAAAGCTAAAAAGATTTCTAAAGGTGCTTATATCATTAAAAAATAAGGTATATAAATGATAAAACAACTTCTCTTTGATCAAATAACCCCTGTCTCCATGTACGGGAAGATAAAGGAGCTTTTCAAAGATGAAGTGACCATGCTCTTTGAATCGGTTGTAACCACAACAGAAGGTAACTACAGTTTTATTACTGTGGGTGCTATGGAGCGAATTGTTTATAAAAACAATCAAACACTCTACACAAACAAAGAGGGTATTGTTCAAGAACTGGACAATGACCCTTTTAACTTCTTGCAAAAATATTATCAAGAGCTTGACCAAGAACACTATAAAAAAATCTCAAATGAAGTTGGATTTTCCTTTGTTGATGGATTTATAGGTTTCATAGGTTATGACATGGTAAAGGTCTTTGAACCAACTCTAAAAGAGAGTATGGACAACCTTTATGACCCACTACAAACTCCTGATTTAGATTTGGTTCGCCCCTCTATTATCTTGGCTTATTCTCATAAAAATTCCATCTTAACCATTATTCAAAATGATGAAGAGTACAATGTTAAATTAGATGAGCTAGAAGAGTTATTACAGTCATCTAATACCCCTCAACAACTTCTACCTGCAAAACTTAATGGAGAGGGAACATTCTCTATAGATGAAGAGCGATACAAAAAGCTTGTTACAGAGTCTAAAGAGATGATTCGCTCAGGAGATGTTTTTCAAATTTTATTGGCAAATCGTTATACCCAAAAAGGAGAGATAGACCCACTAAGTTTCTACAGACTTTTACGTTCTAAAAACCCCTCTCCTTACCTCTTTTTACTTGACTATGAAGATTTTTCAATAGCTGGTTCATCACCTGAAGTTATGGTTCGACTCTCTAATAATGAAATACTACTTCGCCCTATTGCAGGGACAAGAAAACGTGGAAAAAACCAAGCACGAGATAAAGAGCTAGAACTTGAAATGTTAAATGACCCAAAAGAGTGTGCAGAACACCTTATGCTCATAGACTTAGGGCGTAATGATGTAGGACGGGTTGCAAAAACAGGAACAGTAAAAGTAACCGATATGATGAGAGTAGAACGCTACTCTCACGTTATGCACATGGTTTCAGATGTAGAAGCCACTATAGATGAGAACAAAGATATGTTTGACCTATTTCGTGCCACCTTTACAGCAGGAACAATGACAGGGGCTCCTAAAATACGTGCGATGGAACTTATAGCTCAGTATGAGGGTCTAAAACGAGGCTTCTATTCTGGCTCAGTTGGATACTTTGCCTTTACTGGTGAAATGGACTCCTCTATTGCTATACGAACAGCCCTCATAAAACCTGATGCCATTACCCTACAAGCAGGGGGTGGTGTAGTGGCTGACTCTATTCCAGAGTTGGAGTACCTTGAGGTACAAAACAAACTAGGAGCTTTATTGGCTACTATTAAAGATATGGAGAAGCTGTAATGCAACTCTTCACCATCTTTGGAAACCCCGTCTCACATTCAAAATCCCCACTCATGCATAACTTTGCCTTTAATGGCTTAGAGTATGATGGAATCTATACCCGTTATCAACTTGAAGATGGTTCACAACTACGTCAGAAATTTTTTGATTTAGATATTCAAGGTGCAAACATAACCGTACCTCATAAAGAAGAAGCATTTAAAGCATGTGATATACTTGATGAGTTTGCTCAAAAAGTGGGGGCTGTCAATACTATTGTGAAAAAAGAGGGAAAGCTTTATGGATACAATACCGATGCCCCTGGTTTTTTAAAAGCCATAGAAGAGTTCAAAGATGCTAAAAATGTACTCTTTTTAGGAGCTGGAGGAACAGCTCAATCTACCTCTGTTGTTTTACGTGATACAGGTTATAACGTTACCTTACTTAACCGAAGCAAAGCCCGTTTGGAACGTTTTAAGGAAGATGGTTTTGAAACCTATACTTTTGAGACATTTGATACAGATTTAAAATTTGACTTAATTGTTAATATGACCTCAGCAGGGCTTGAAGATGAAACTCTCCCCTGCCCTAAAGAGATACTAGAGAGTGTTGTGCCAAGTTCTTTAGCCTGTATTGATGTTATTTATGGAAAAGAGACAGCTTTTTTAAAATTTGCAAGAGCTTATAAGAGACCAACCAAAGATGGATCAGATATGCTACTATATCAGGGGGTTATTGCCTTTGAGTATTTCACCAATCATCAATTTTCTTTTAATAAGATAAAACCTCACATGATAAAAGCATTCAAATAACAAGGACTATTCATTTCTAATCTGAAAAGTCCTTGATTCAACTATTTCTTAATATTTGTATTTTCTCCAGCATAAAATTCTGGTTTAAAGCCCTCCTTTAAAAGTTTCATCATTCCACCCATTAAGTTTACAACTTTATAGTCTAGCTTTTTACCTAAAAAATTAGATACCAGTTTTGTTCGACTACCTGTATTACAAATAATAGCAAACTCTTCATCTTTCTCTATAATTTTGTTAAGCTTTTCAAGAAACAAATCTATATCTACTCTACCTTGTTCATCAAAAAATGTAAGAAGTATAGAATTTTTAATAACACCCATCTGTACCCATTCACCTTCTGTACGGATATCTATAATTTTCATTTTTCCACTATTTACAAACTCTATACTTGCTGGTCTATCAGTCACCTCTGCAAAAAGTGTTGAGCCTAAAAGTAGTAATCCAAATAATATTTTTTTCATTGTTATTAGTCGTCCTTATTATACATGAATATTCAGAGCTAATAGTAGCGACTAATCGTGAGTAATTTGTAAATTTTAAGAAATTTACAAAGAAAAAAGACCAAATAATGGTCTCTTTTTCTTTTAATGTAAGAAGTGTCTAACAGTAGTAAAATAGAGTGATATTCCATGCTCATTCGCAGCTGCTATAACCTCATCATCACGAATCGACCCACCTGGTTCTATAATGGCTTTAACACCAGCTGCTGCTGCTGCGTCTATACTGTCACGGAATGGGAAAAATGCTTCAGATGCCATCGCTGCACCACTAATATCTAAGTCCATCTCTTTGGCTTTTTTTAAGGCACACTGAGCAGCATCAACACGGCTGGTCATACCCATACCTACAGCTACCATGGCAGAGTCTTTTACATAAACAACACAGTTCGACTTTGTAAGCCCTGCTACTTTCCATGCTATCTCTAAATCTTTCATCTCTTGCTCGCTAGCTGTTAGTTCAGATTTTTTATGAGCGTTATGTACTTCGTTGTCACAAATACAGTCAGAGTTTTGATAAACAAACCCACCATCTACATGTTTAAAGTCATGGCTATCTTTGCTCATTACAAGTTTAGTGCCACCTTGAGAGAAGAGTTTAAGACGTTTTTTCTTTTCAAATACTTCGAGTGCTTCTGGAGTAAAGTCAGCAGCCATCACTACTTCCAAGAAAATCTCATTCATCTTTTCGGCTAAATCTTTGTCTACCACACCATTTACAGCAACCACACCACCAAAGGCAGAAACTGGGTCACACTTAAGTGCTTCAGTGTACGACTCTAAAAGTGTATCTTTAAGAGCAAATCCACAAGGGTTACCATGTTTTACAATACACACGGCATTTTCATCACCAAAGCTTGAAGCGATTTTTAACGCACCATTTACATCGTTAATATTGTTAAATGATGCCTCACCCTTAACCTGTTGGAAGTTTTTAGTGAAATGGTTGTCAAACTCGTACAATGCACCATCTTGATGAGGGTTTTCACCGTAACGTGTTTGAAAAGATTTCTTACCTGTAATGAACTGATACTCACCAAAACCATTGTTGAAACGTTTGTTCATATAGTTGGCTATCATAGAGTCATAAGCAGCTGTATGCTCAAAGGCTTTTATCATAAGGTTACGTCTAAACTCTAAATCGTCAGATTTATTTTCAAGAGCCTCTATAACCGAAGCGTAGTCAGAAGCATCGGTAACAATAAGCACATCGTTAAAGTTCTTAGCAGCTGAACGTACCATGGTTGGTCCACCGATGTCGATGTTTTCTATAATCTCATCAAAATCTTCAGTACGCTCAATGGTCTCTTTAAATGGGTAGAGGTTTACACATACCAAGTCAATTCCTTCAACACCAAGCTCTTTAGCCTGTGCCACGTGTGCATCGTCTCCACGTTTATGTAAAATTCCACCATGAACATAAGGGTTAAGTGTTTTAACACGCCCTTCAAAACACTCTGGAAACTTGGTTACTTCATCTATCTCTATAACCTTAACACCTGCAACACTCAGCTTTTTGTAGGTACCACCAGTTGAGATAATCTCCCAACCCATTTTCTCTAAACCTTGTGCGAATTCTACTACGCCATTTTTGTCACTAACACTAAGTAATGCTCTCATATATTACCTTTAAAAGATTTTTTGAAAGTATAGCGAAATGTGATAAATAGGGAGGTTTTTAAAAAGAAGAAATGGGGAGAAAAGTACATCAAAGCAGTATTACTCTGATGTACAAAAATTTATTTAAAGGTTGTCATTTTCTATTTGTTCAAAAATATAATTAACCAATTTTTTTGAAGCTTCTTCATTAGGATGCAATTTATCACCAATAGTAGCAGTTATAGGATTATTAGAATAAGCACCATCTAATATGTCATATCCACTTACAAAAGGTATATCTAATTCATCTTTTAAACTCTCATAAATATTATTGAGTGTATATGAATTCTCGTTATACTTATAATATGGTACAGGACTTACTAAAAGTACCTTTGCACCTGTTGCTTGTAATACATCTATTGAATCATTGATCTCTTTTTTTATATCTTTTCCAGTAGGTCGAAGTTCATCATTGATTCCCATTGAAAATTCAACAATACAATGACTTGGATTATGTCTACGAATTTGAGATAGTGTTTCATTACGTGTAAAAGATTGTCCTCCTCTTCTACTAACTGAATTATTATTAAACCACTCATCTATACGTTGCCCCTCTATAGAAGAGTTAATAAAAGTAATATGCTTAGGGCTTAACAAATCGTTATAATATCCTTTACCAGAATCACGGTCATTAATAAGTACATCATTTTGCGTTTCATAATATCTTGTAGAATCACCAACAACAATGTACGTTACATCATCTATTTCACCACTTGCAGCTTTTTCAAATAGTTCAGTAATTGTTAAAGGTACTACTGTTACAGTTTGTATCTTTATCGCCTTATTACCAGCTTTATCAGTAGCAGAATAAGTAACATCATAAGTACCAATAACTGATGTATTAACCTTACTTGTATCTATCGCAACCGTTACCTTTCCATCTTTATCATCTTCTGCTGTTGCTGTTGCATTAAATGACTCTCCCTCTTTAACCGTAGCAGGAGTAGTGATTGTAATAACAGGTTTCGTTCTATCTTTATCAACAACTATTACTGTTCTTACAACAGTCCTACTATTATTTGATGTATCCTTAGCTGTATATTTAACTGTATAACTTCCTATCTTTCCTGTATTTAAATTACCTTTATCTATTAATACCTTTATTGGTCCATCTTTATCATCATTAGCTATTGCACCCTTTTCAGTATACTCTTCACCTAGAGTAATCTCCATTGGAGATGCACCTTTTAAGGTAATAACAGGAGCTGTAGTGTCTCCTTTGGTTTCACTTTCTACACAAGCAGTAAAAACAAATACTAGAGCCATAAACAGCAATATCTTTTTAAAGTTAAACATCATCAATCCTCTCCTTCATGTTAAATATAATTTTTTTCTATTAACTTATATATTTTAAAATATTATTATATTATATTTTACAAAATCATCTACTTAAATTTACAATAAAGATTTATTATTGTATGATTAAATAATAAGTTTTTAATTGTTATTTTTTATTTAATAAGGAGAAACAAAATGATTTTAATTAGAAATACTCTACTAAGTGTCCTATTATTGCAACTCTTAGCTTTTTCATATATAAAGTTTTTTTATAAAAAAGAGGTACCTAACTTAACGCATCTAGTAAAGATAGATTCCATACCAGTAAAAGTGGTAACAAATACTATTAAAAAAAACCATATGATGGACAATAAGCCTACAGTGACAAAAGAGATACACGTAGCACAAAAAAAAGTTTCTCCTCCAAATATAAAAAAAATAATAAATATAGCTAGAAAACAAGTATCAATAAAGAAGAAATCATTAAAAAAAATATCTAATATAAGTACTAAAGTAGAAAAATATGCTAAAAAATTTTTAGGATATAAATATGTATGGGGGGCAACAGGTCCTAAGACATTTGACTGTTCAGGGTTTACTCAAAAAGTATATAAACAGTCTGCTGGTATTGTGATTCCACGTGTTTCAAGAAATCAAGCAAAAGTAGGGAAATATATTAAGTATTCAGACTTAAAAAAGGGAGACATGGTCTTTTTTGACACGACAAAAAAACATTTAGGAAAGGTAAACCATGTAGGCATATACTTAAGCAATGGAAATTTTATTCATGCCAGTTCTGGAGGGAAAAAAGTGATAATTACTAACTTTAATAAAAAAAGATTTTATAAAAATCGTTTCTTATGGGGAAGACGAATCATACAAGAGCATACTGCAGTTGTAAGCGTCATAAAAAAGAGAAACAAAGAAGAGAGTTAAACCTCTTCTCCATCATAATAGAACTCATCAAGTCCATCTAAAAATGCCATAAGCAGTTCATCAGAACAAGCTTTGAAGTTTTTACTCCCCTCTTTACGAAAAAGTGAGCCTATTTGTCGTTTTGTCAATGTCACTTCTGCTAAGGCAAAAAGAATAAGCAACTCTGCTTCTTTTAGCTCCATGGCTACTCTAATCTTTTTAAGTATTAAATTATTGGTCAATTCTACAACCGCATCATCTTTTTGAACTTTATCAGAAGGTCCTCTTTTTAAAATAACCAAGCCATCTAAAAAAACTCCTAACTCCTCATAAGTTGCCTCTTCATAGCCTTTGTCTTGTCGTCTTTTTAAAATATTAGAGAGTCGTTCACTACTCATTTCATAATTTGCTAAAGCATAGGCATCTTGCATACTCTTTTCATCTAAAGATAGTGCCTTTTTTATCTTAAAAAGAATATCGTTAATTTGCATTAAAAATACTCTTTCATAATCTGAGGGAAGAGTGAAATAGTCTTTTCTGCTTTGGCTATTTTTTCATTAAAAATTTCTGCTGAGTGAGGAAAGGTCTCTGCCAACTCTGCATAGATTTCCATTTTAGCTAACATATGATTTTCTAATGCATCTAAAACCAACTGCATACGCTCTTGACTTACGGCAAATTTCATTAACAGCTCAAACATACGTTTTCTTGGGTGAATAGACATAGAGTCACCTGCTGCATCAGCAATCTCTTTAATATCCCAACGTGAAAGGTAAATACCTGAAACATGTGGAGCAAGCAATTTTGCATAGAGTGCTTCTGTATAAGAGGGGTAATCTCTTAAATCTACCTCTTCATCACTGGCACAAGAGCCATCAGAACAAAATGCATCACTATTTTGTATCGCCTCAAATTCAGCTCTTAACTCTTCTATATCACTCATACTCATCTTATCCATTACAACTCCCTTTATATAATTGTTGGAATTAAATCCATATCTATTTTTGTACCATACCACTTATTGGCTAAAAGCATCATCTTTATTGCCAATTCCATATCACTATCTACATACTTTGGATTTTCCACCATACTAGCCAACTCTTCATCTAAACAGTAACCATAAATGGTCTCATCTTTAATCTCAATATAGTCAACAGCATGACTAGCAATAGCACTTTTATTCATTACATCACAAAAAGATACAGCATTCTCTCTAAACTCATTTTCAAATATCATCTTCTTCACTTTTGAAAAAGCAACACTCTCTAAAGTAGTATCGAGATGCTCATCTTTAATATTTAATGCAATGGCTGTTGCATTAACACCATTTTCTTTTAATATTTTATTAAAATATTTTCTACACTTTCCTGTCTGTGCGTTATATCCAAGTATGGTACATAACTTTGTGTCTGGTTTTATCTCTTCTGGGTTCATATAATGGTTCTCCTTTCATTTGAGCAAAGCTCTCATGAAATTCCTCTCACTAAAGCTTCACCTATCGGTTCAGTAATTTTATTTAAAAATCAAAGTTCTTTTTTCTTGCATTTTCATGAAGCTCCATCGCCTCTTCCTCTTCAACTTTACATCGAAGACATTCTTTTACTCCACCTGTATAGGTAAAGTAGTTTCCACACTCATTACAACGTTGTATATCAAACTTTGCCAAGGTTCTCTGTGTCGGTTCAAAAAACTCTTTTATCTCAAACCCTGGTTGTAACTGTATGGCGTTTGGTTCACAAACATCATGACAAAGATGACACTTCACACACATCATCGCATCAAAATTTATAAGTGAAAACTTACTGTTAGAGCTCAATGCACCTGTAGGACAGATTCTGTAACATATTTGACAATTCGTACAGCTCTCCTCGACAAATTTTTGAGAAGTGAAGCTGATGTCCTCTTGGGCTAACACTTCATACTCATCTTTTTTCTCTTCACGTTTTAAGAGCGAGAAAAGAAGTTTACGTTTATCTGGAATCTTTTTATCTTTAATTCTCGAAATAACATCAGCATCCAATTCAAACGCTTTTAACTCATCTGACTCTACTGCTTCATCAAACTCCATTTTACTTTTAACAGCACCCTTAAGAGAGAGAAATGAACGTCTATCTCGTACCTCTTGCTCTTTTTCACTTAACTCTTTTTCATCACTCAAAGAGTCAAGCAAAATTTGCTTGTTGGAAAAAGTAGAAAGTATAAAGTTCGCCTCTTCTATGTTGGCTTCTATCTGATTGTTTAAAAGTTTTGATTCTCCACCACAGTTACAAGCCTTTGCATCTAAAATAATCTGTTCATCAGAACCCAATACTAAAGAGATTAAATGTTCAACACTTAAAACACTTAAACATGGTAACTCTTTTTTACAAGCAAACTTATGCTCTTTTTTCTCCAATGCACCAAAAAAGAAGTTAATGGCTGAAAAATCACTCAATGAGAATGACTCCGTAGGACAGACACCCACACAACCTCCACACTCTATACAAGCCGATGGAGTAAATGCAGGAATATTATCAATAAACTCTATGGTTGAAACAGGACAAATATCTACACATTTGGTACACTCAGAAAACTTACTAGTAGCCCTTACACAAGAGCCAACATCAAACTGTAAACTCATGCTTATGCCAATGCTTCCAACTGTTCACAAACATACTCATAATCACTCAACATAAACTCTAAAGCCAACTCTGCACCATCATGGTAAAGTGCTGTTCTTGACTCTTTTTTCATGTTAATCAAAAACATTGGAGCCCAATTTAAGAGGTGGTCACGTAAAAAACCTTGTTGAACAAGTAGTAGCTCTTCTACTCCACCTTCATCATTGGCTTCAAACGCTTTTTTTAGTGCATCACAAAGCATATACATAAACTCTAACTCTACCCCAATATGGTCAGGGCTAATCACTCTTGCTTTACTCAACTCTACACGAAAATCTAAAGCATCATAGAGGTTCATGAGTGGATTCTCTCCCCCACTCTCTATCATCTGGTCATCACGTGTATAGAAAGTCTCATAAGGAACAAGGTGAAGTAAAAAAAGATTCGTAAAATCTACATCTAAATATCGCTCTTTTAGTATGCTACTATTAAACTCTTTTCTTTTCCCCCACTCTTTATAATTAGGAAAGAGGTTTAAAACTTCTTCATTTGACTCTATTGACTTTAAAAACTCTGCATCTACTTCGGTCATCATCAATCTTGAAATCAACGCATAAAGTGCTATACGGTTTTCTATCTCTTCTTTTGTTATATTCATGTTTTTCCATTTTTTTCTTTATGGCATAATAATACCACTTTCAAAATAAATATAGCTAAAAAATATTGATTGTGAAAATAGTAGTAAAGACAGAGAAAAGCCTCTGCCCTTATTTGTAAAGATTAGTCTGTAATCTTTACAGAGTACCCAATATCAGAGATAGCAGGTCCTGTTCGTTTCATGTGTTTTGGTCTTCTTAATGTATCGCTACTATTAAGAGGACGAGTTAATTTATCTCTCCACTCTTGGTAGACTTTCATGTTATTTTCATAGTTAACATAAATGTCACCAATTTGGTCTTCTTCACCTGCAGGCTCAATAGTTACCTTTTGATGCCAAGCGTGGTTACCAGCAATTGGGTCTGGGTGTGAAGGAGCAACAGCATTTTGCCATGAACCACTTAAACCATCCCACCAAATGTTGTCAAGGTCTTTGTTAAACTCTTTAAACTGCCAAGTATCACGACGTTCCATCATACCAGCATCAAGTCCTTGTTTTGGTTTTAAAGTACCAATTTTACCATCCATAGTCATATCATAGAGTGGAGCTCCCAGTCCCATCACACCCAACTTATGACTAAATCCTGGAATCTCAACAGCATTTTTAAGTTTCCATCGACCAGCATGGTGTGAGTTAGCAAGTACACCAGGCATAGTAGCTTCGGTTGGAACAGCCATAGCAATAAAGTAACCAGACTCTAAACCTGAAAGAGTATCGGTAATAGTAACTTTAATCGCATCACCTTGTTTAATGTTCAGTCGTTTTGCATCATCTGTGTTAATCCACACTGGGTTATGGTTTTGACTTATCTCCATAAGGTGTTTAGAGTTTACTGAACGCGTATGAATATTGTACGGCAATCTAAATACTGTATTTAATGCAAACTCATTACCTTTCTCCATAAAGTCATGGTGAACCTGAGTAACAAGGTGTATCATTTTTTTTCTATCTTCTTTATTAGTTGGGTAAATTGGCACAGCATACTCTGGCCATTTCCACTCAGCAAACCACTCAGAGAAGAACTCTAATTTTCTACTTAAGGTGTGGAACCCTTCTACAATCTCACCATCTACTTCTATACCAATAGCCTTTTTCTCACCATGATGCTCAACCATTAATGTACCGAACTGATCTTTTTCTACTTCACTCACCTCATACTTATGCCCATGAGCAATATAACTGTCACCCTCTTTTTTCAATGGACGCTCTTGTGGTTTATAGATGTTGTCTTCTTCTAACCATGTACCTAAATCTCTTAACATCTCATAGTTAGGATATTTAGAATTTTTATACTTAGGGTTTGCAGCAGCTGCAGCTTTTAAGTTTGGTAAGTTATCAAAAGCAGCTTGATACCACTCAGCAATTGATACTGCTCTACTTGGATCCTCTTTTGAAGCCCAGTATTTTCTAACACCTAGTTTTCCATCAGGGTCAACATAGTCTGTCATTAAGTTCGCCCAGAACTCAACCTCTTCCCAAACTTCACCTAACCCAGCAGCCATATGAGCTTCAAGTGTACCTCTTGCTGGGTGTTTAGGCTTCCATCCCATTTTCTCTAATGCAACTCTAAGTGCTGGTTGTCTAAATGATAACCATCTACTTGGTTGTGTTGCCTCTGAGTGTTGGTCATGTCTCTCACCAGCTAAACCTACAGGAAGAATATAATCACAATACCAGTTTGTCTCAGACCATGTTGGAGAGAGGTTAAATGAAAGTTCAATTTTGTCTTCACGTTTCATTGCCTCTATCCATCTAAATCCATCTGGGTTAATCCAAACAGGGTTATACATTCTTGGTACATACACGGATAGCTTATCAGCTATGTTCAAGCCTTTTTTCTTCCATTTTGCTCTCCACTCATCATCAAGAAGCATGTGTGGTAACAAGTGACTCATCTCATAAGTACTTAACGGGTACTCAGGTGGCCATGCCAACTCACTCCATGCATCAACTTTTGGAGGGTTTTCACCTGAAACGGTTGCTGCTTGACCTTTACCATTGACTGAAATAACATGCCAGTGGTGTAAACTAACCCCACCTTTATCTCCTGCCATTGCTCCACGAAGAACAAATGGTAAGAATCCAGCACGAGCAATCATCCAACCACCACGGTGAGCAATTGGTCCTGCTCTCCAAATATAGGTTGCTACTCTTGCACCAGCATCAATAAACATCTCATAAAGTTTTTCAACGATTCTAGCTTCTACACGACACTCTTTAACAACAAAGTCAAGTGTATAAGGTGTATACATTTCAGAAATCATTTTAATAAAATCTTCATAGCTTTCACCTTGAGGAACAGCTTTAATATACTTTTTCTCAACCAATAGAGCTAAATACTCTTTGTTGGTCATCAGTTGTTCCCAGTTCACCCAATTTTTTACAAAATTGTGATTAACCAAGTCTTCACCATTGATACCTTTTTCATTTAAAATTCGGTTTGCTAAATAGAGATATAACGCTGTCTCAGTACCTGGCCAACATGGAACCCAAAGGTCAGCCATACCAGCTGAGTTAGAAAGACGAGGATCCATAACAACAAGTTTAGCACCTTTTTTACGTGCATCAGCAATTCTACCTGCTGCTTGTTGGAAGTAGTGACCAGCATCAGCTGCATGAGACGATTGTAAGAAAATCAATTTGGCATTTGACCAATCTGGTGAGTTTCTATCATCATTTGTCCACTGAATAGTTCCTTCTCTTGCACCTGCAGAACAGATGTTTGTATGAGAGTTCCAACCATCAACACCCAATGACTGAGGCACTCTTGGTCCAAATCCATTTTCGTTTGGTCGCCCTACTTGGTACATGATGGTCTTTTTCGAGAACTCATCACCCGATTTAAGGGTATCATGGATTTTTGTTCCAATCTCTTTCATCGCATCATCCCAAGAACTTCTTACCCATTTACCTTCACCACGTTTAGAACCTGGAGCTCTTCTAAGAGGGAAAGGTATTCTATCTGGATCATACATTTGAGATTGTGCGGCATAACCTTTCGCACAGTTACGTCCACGTGAACCTGCATGAAGTGGGTTCCCCATGTATTTTCTAACCATTAAGTCTTTAGGATTTTTAGTCTCTTTATATTTACCAATATCAACCCATGCAGTTAGACCACATGATGCTTCACAGTTTGAACATGCTGTTGGCACTAACATATACTCAGTGGCTTTTATTCCATCAGGGTTATCTTCTGTTTTAATACCATCATTTCTACCTGTACCACCACGTTTCCAATCTTGACCATCAAGCTCTTTAAAACTGTCCCACTCACTATGTGGTGGATAAAATAATAGATTTTCTGGAGTTGAAGTAAACTTTGTCTCCTCTGCCATTAAAGGGGTATCTACGATTGTAGAAAATACACCCTTAGCTACAACAGCACCTGCTACTGTATATGTTGTCCCTTTTAAAAAACTTCGTCTACTTTCAAAGAAAGAAGAGTTTTCGTTATTCATTTTCTTAACCATATGTATCTCCTTAACTTAACGGTATCATTTGTGGAATTTCTAGCCACGTACTTTTTGCAAGGTAAAGACCAATAAATGTCGTTACGGCTGCAAATTTCATCATTGTTCTGTTCTCTTCTTTTAAAGAACCCATTGCTATAAAGAATGGAATAATATATCCAAGAACCATTGCTGCCCAGAACTGTGTAAAGTACTCACCACCTGAATGAACATATGCCAATGTTGCTTCTACTTCTGCTGCTTTAAATGAGAAGAAATACTCTCCCATGTACATTATAAATGATAAAGCAACTGAAATTGCTAAGATTAAAGTTAAATCTCTTCTAGCTTCTGCAGACCATTTTTCTGAAATAAGAATTAATGAAGCAGAACCTACCATAAATGCTGCAAATAACATCTGTACTAACTCTGCAGGAGCTGCCCATAACTCTCTAGCACTCGCTTCTGCCATAATAATAGCTGTATACATAGTCACTGGTAAGGCTAAAACTACTACAAATGGGAAAACTTTTTCATACAATGCAGATTTTTCTCTAAGAGTTTTAACTATTCCAATATGACGACCAAAATCAGGGAAAGCATCTAAAGCTCCTATTGCTAACATTAATGTTACAAGTCCTGTAAAAATTGAAGCCATCCATGCTCCAACTGTAATTGCTGAAGTCCAGTGTGGGTGTAAGAAAATATTCACCATTCTTAACGGCTGGTGTAAATCTACTAAAGTAAAGAGTAAAAATACATTTAAAGCGATAAAAGAGATAAGAGGCATCATCCATCTAAGGTTAGGCATCTCCTCTTTTTTGTGTCTATAAAGTAAAAAAGCACCTACAAGTATAACACCTGTACCAATACTTTTCGCCCACATGTTAAGTGTAATCATCCAACCCCAGATTATTCCAGGAAGTGCAACATCAAGCGTTACAACTGCTTTGGTTGCTTCTATAACTGTACCGTGATCCATTAGTGGTGTCCTCCTTCTTCATGAGATTCATGACTTTCGTCTGCATCATTTGGCATATCTATAAAACTTTCATTTTTCAAATGGTCATTGTGTCCACCAAAAATTGGTGTTGTAAATCTATCTAAAATAGAGTGATGAGGGTCACCTATTGTATCTAAGTGTGTTATGTTATTAAACAATCCATAACCTTCAATTCGCTCATGAGCTAAAGGATTAAGTGTCTGATTACCACCACCAACATAGTAATGTTTAGGATTGGTATGTTTTTCAGGTTTTCTTACTTGTACATCACCTTGATGCTCTGTAATGTATCTTGAGATATAAGATTTTTCATCCTCAACATCACCAAATATATTTGCTTCAACAGGACAAGCAACCACACAAGCTGGCATCATACCACTCTCGATTCTATGAGCACAATAGGTACATTTATCAGCAGTATTTGACTCTGGATCCATATAGATTGCTCCATAAGGACATGCCATCATACACCCAGCACAACCAATACATCTTGAACTGTCAACATTTACGATTCCATTATCTAAATAATGTAATGCCGATACCGGACAAATTCGCTCACATGGAGCATTTTCACAGTGATTACATCTTAATGGTGTAAACGAACGCGAGGTATCAGGGAATGTCCCTATATCTATGTATTTTACACGCAAACGCCAAGAGCTTAATGGCACTTCATTTTCAACTTTACAGGCAATCTCACACCCTTTACAACCCATGCAAAGGTTAAGATCGACTAAAAAACCTAATTTCATGTTTCCTCCTCATTTTTATAATTATCATAAGTTATGATTATTTTAGTTAATAACCTAATTTATTAGAACAATAGTCTATAAAGTTTTTGGTTAATTGTTAATGATAATGTCAATAAAATCACATTTATGGACTTTAAGCCGTAACGGTGTGTAGTTTTTTCTACTGATGATTAGGAAAATTTTATTCTTTAATTACTTTTATTGATGATTAAAACCAGATAGTTTTACTCCTATTTATAAAAGTTAGCTATACTTCTCAATATTTGATAAAGGATTAAACAATGCTCAAAGAAAATCATGACTTAAAAGGAGCGTTAAAGAGTTATTTAACACTTCTAAAATCAGAAGATTATTTTGATGCTCATGAAGCCCTAGAGGAGGCATGGCATCCCCTACGAAAAACCAATCACCCTCTTAAAAACTTAGTAAAAGGTCTTATTAACGGAGCTATTGCCTTTGAGCATATTAAACGAAATAGAGAAAATGCCTATGAAAAAGCATCTAAAGTTATCAACTCTTTTGAACGACATAAACATTTACTTATAGAGGGGATTGAATATTTTGAGCTTTTTGAAGAGGCTTGTTTTGAAGTAGAGAAGTTGAAACAAAATCTACTTCTTACAAAAATTCACCCAATGAAACCACCCGATATTCATCGCTCTTAAATCGGCTCAACCTATCATCATTAGTAACAAATAAATCAGCCTTAGCATATACAGACGAAGCCAACTGTACAGCATCAGGAGTTTTAATGTGATAATCAGCTCTAACTTTAGCAAAAAGAGAGGCTATTTCACTATTAAGTTCTAGCAATTCTATCTCTGAAAAAAAATCTTTATAAGTCTCAACCAAATCAAGGCGATTATCTTTATATGGTTTGGTTAAAATCTCTCCAAGTGTTAAGGTAGAGGTGATAACTTCATATCCATTCTCTTCTAAAAATTGCAACAGATTATGGACTTTGTTCAGATGTAGTTCATTCTCTTCAATGAGGTAGATAAACAAATTGGTATCTAAAAATGCTTTTTACCACTCATCTCTTAACTCTTTTATATACGCATCAGAGTCTATACCTTGATATAGCTCTTTACCAATACCTTGTAAGCTTTTTATTTTGGCAATAGAATTTTTTTGATAAATTTCATCTCGTGGAGCAATGTTTTTATAGCCTTCTACTTCTTGTTTGATATTAAGCAAATTTTTTGGAAGATTTTCAAGAAAAAACATAATATGAGAATAGATTGAACTATTTATTTCAAGAGTTACTTTATACATAATTGAAACTCCTTCTTTTTTGTCTTAGTATATCAAAAAAGGTTTAAATCTTATAAACCTGAGTTCAACGGAATACCATATCCACAATTTTACGAGGTTTTTCATAGGCAACAAATCCCCACTTTTATCAAGTGGGAACTCAAACTACCTCCGATAAACCACCAAATACCCAACAGGCAAAACCAAAAGTGTCAACAGCGTAGAGCTAATAATTCCCCCAACAATCACCACAGACAACGGATATTGAATTTCAGCCCCAACACCCGTAGCATAAAGCAGAGGTAAAATCCCAAACAGCGTGGTAAATGCCGTCATTAAAACAGGTCGTAAACGAAGAAGTGTTGCTTCTATAATCACCTCTTTTAGTGCTTTTTCAGGGTACTTCTCTCGCAATTCATCAATAAAAGATACTAAAACAATTCCATTGAGTATGGCAATAGCAAAGATGGCTAAAAAGCCAATAATAGCTGAAACAGAGAGGTAGATTTCTGAAATAATAAGAGCTACAATCCCACCCATTAACCCAAATGGTACATTCATAAGCACCAAAAGAGCCTTTTTCATGGAGTTAAAAGCTGTGTAGAGTAGAAGTAAAATCAGCATAATCGTCACAGGAATAATTATCATTAGTTTCTGCGTTGCCTCTTGCATATTTTTAAAATCTCCTGCCCACTCGATGTAGTAGCCTGATGGCATTTTGACTTTTTCTTTTATGCGTTCGTTGGCTTCGGCTACAAGTGAGGCAACATCTCGCCCTTCGGTTTCAATTCCTAAGACCATATAACGGTTAAGATTTTGTCGTTTGATAAATGAAGCACCTTGTCGCACTTCGATATTACAGACATCTCTAAGCCTGACGATAGAGCCTTTTTCGGTGCGTAAGTTAATGTTTTTAAGCTCTTCAATCTCTTCTCTTGCATCTTTTAGTTTTGCTACAATCCCAAACCGTTTAACCCCCTCTATCTTTTGGGTTATTGACTCCTCTCCAATCCCATTTCTAATAAACTGCATAATCTCCGAGACCTTTACACCATACCGTGCTAAGGCTTGATAGTTTGGACGGATAATAATATTGGCTTGACCCAATTGTGGTTCTACTTCGACCTCTTCAAGCCCCTCTAACCCCTCTAGTGCCTCTTGGATTTGTTTGGAGATTTTAGCCATAACCTTTTGCTCTTCTCCATAAATCTTAATGGCAAGTTCAGACTGAACCCCCTCTAAAAGCTCCTCTATTCTCATAGCAATGGGTTGTGTTGGTACAAAACGGACATGTTCAAAGGTGTGCGTAACATCTTTGGTAATCCTCTTGGTTAAGGCAGGTAAATCCTCAATATTTGGCTTTAAGGTTAGAAGTACCTCCATGTAATTTGGCTGTGCTGTCTCTCCCTTTTCGCTTCGTCCTATCATACTTAAAACTGATTCTACATTAGAGGAGTAGTTTTTTAAGATATGTTTTTCTAGGTTTTGAGCTGTCTCAACCGATTGAGAAAGGGCAGTTCCAGGAGGAGCAATAACACGGAACATGATACTCTCTTCGTTAAGCGTTGGCATAAACTCTCGCCCTTGCAGGGTTAACTGATAGGCTAAAAAAGCAAATGCAATCATGACCGTCAGAAGTACAATTTTTGGAAGATACAATGCCCCTTTTAAAAAGGGAAGATAGACCCACTTAATCGCTCTCATTACTATATTTTCTTGAGATTTTTTAGGTTGTAAAAGAGCCAAAGCAAGAACAGGTACAAGCACCAATGCCACCAACAACGAACCCAACATAACAAAGACAATATTCAGAGCCATTGGGCTATAGAGTTTTCCTGCCAAACCATCAAGACTAAGCAGAGGAATAAAGACAGCAACAATAATCAAAATAGCAAAAGTAGTTGGTGTCGCCACCTCTTTAGCTGAGTTTAAAATAAGCGTTGTTCGGTTTGCCGTTGGGTTTTCATTGAGGTGTCGATAGGCATTCTCTACCATTACAATCGTCCCATCAACTATCATACCTACAGCAATGGCTAAACCACTTAAACTCATAAGGTTTGCAGAGAGTCCAAAATATTCCATTAACCCAAATGCAATCAACAACGAAAGGGGTAGAGAGACAATGACAATAAACGCTGAACGAAGCTCAAAAAGAAATAGAAACAGCACAATAGCCACTAAAACAATCCCACTTTGCAGAGCAGAAGAGATGGTATTAACAGCCTTCTTGGTCATGGTGGTTCTGTCGTAAATAAGTTTTATCTCTACCCCACTTGGAAGTGAAGCGTTAACCTGCTCCATCTTCTTTTTTAAGCCCTCAACAACTCTGTTTGCATCGGTTCCTGTTCGTTGAAGCACCATACCCATAACCGACTCGTTACCATCAATGCTAATCGCTCCAAAACGAGGTGCTACTCCTTGTTTCACCGTTGCCACATCACCAATAAGAATGGCACGACCTCCAAAAGATTTAACCACCGTTGAGCGAATATCATCAAGTGTTTGATAGAATCCAACCCCACGAATTTGGTACTGTTCACGGTTAAACTCTAGGTATTGTCCACCTGCACTAATGTTTGAACTCTCTAGTGCGTCAACAATGTCACTATAGGTTACCCCTTTAGCTTGAAGTTTACGAGGCTCAATCACCACCTCATACTGCTTCTCATAACCACCCCAAGAGATAACCTCTTCAACCCCAGAGACTGATTTAAACATCGGTTTTACAAAAAACTCTTGAAGCTCTCGTATCTCTTGAAGTGATTTTTTACCTGTAGTATCTTTAAGTTCATACCAAAAGACCTGCCCTAATCCTGTAGTATTTGGTCCAAGAGTTGGTTTGCCCCAACCGTTAGGAATATCTACCGATAAAATTCGCTCACTCACCTGCTGACGCAAAAAGTAGATGTCATAACTGTCTTCAAAAAAGACTGAAACATAAGAGAGTCCAAAAATAGAGTTACTCATAATACTCTTAACCCCTGCCATACCTGAAAGAGCTGACTCGATAGGATAGGTAATGAGTTTTTCAATATCTTCAGCCGAATTTCCTGCACTCTCTGTGTAGATGACTACCTGTTTAGGAGTAATATCGGGGAAAGCATCAATAGGTACATTTTGATAGGAGCGATAACCTAGAAAAGAGAGTACTATAAAAAGTACGATAACCAAGAGTTTGTACCTCAGAGAGAGGTCTATAATTTTATTTAACATTTTTTATTTCCTTGCACAAAACACAATTGGTGCGATAGCAATCGCACCCTACAAATGGCTATTAATTAACCAAAAAAACATCTAAAAAAAGAAAGCTCAATTAACAGCGACAACCATTCGCACTTTCTTTTTTTTGGTTACTTTTCTTTCTTTAGTTGCGAAACAAAGAAAAAAAAGTGACAGAAAGAGCAACAAAAACAAATCAATGCCCATGTCCCCCAAGAGAAGACTTCAACAAAAGAGACTTAATATAATAACTCTTATCAGAAACATAATCCGTATGCTCATCAAGCCCCTCAATCGCGACAAACTCATCATTTTGTTTCAAAATCTTCACCACATTTAAATTATAAGGTATCTCTTCTTCCTCATGCTCATGTTCTCCATGATGCCCATGAGACTCTTTCTCTGCATGATGTTCTTTTTCATGAGCTTTATGATTTTCATGCTCCTCATGCTTTTCGTGATGTTCTTCATGTTCACCCTCTTCATCCTCATGATGTTTAGAGGTAAAAACAACCCACTCATTTTTAAAAAATGAGAGAGCCGATTTTTTCACAGCCAAATATGATTTTGGCTCACCTATAGAAAGCTTAGAATCAACATAAGCATTGACAAAAAGATTCTTTACAGGCTCATCTAAAGAAGAGAGAACCTGCATCTGTTGTGTCTGTTCATCTAGCTGGGGTAAAATCTGTGAAATATGCATTTTATAGTGTTTTCCACCATAAAAGAGTTGCCCCTTGTTCCCTACTTTTACCTCATTGACATAGTTCAAAGGGACATAAGACTTCACTAAAAAACTTGACCCACCTTTCACAATAGAAATCAATGCTCTGTTTGCATCTACAACTGAGTTAAGAGGTACTAAAATCTCTGCTACCTTACCTGAACCCTGTGCATAAATGGTATAGTTATTTTTAATATCACCTTTAGTTGAGACACCTAAAAGCTTTAATTGAGTTTTGATGCTCTCAATTTGAGATAATACCTCATCTCGCTCTCTCTGCTCTCTGTTGACTCGCTCTAAAGACTCTAACCCTTGATTGTAGAGATTTTTTAAAATCTTATAGTTCTTATTGTGAATGGCTAACTGTTTTCTAAGAAGTTTTAGTTCTGAAGAGAGTTTAGAAAGCTCTAAAGACTCTATAATGGCAATGGCTTGACCTCGCTTGATGCTTTGCCCCTGCTTTACCAAATATTTAGTAACTCTTCCCCCAACTCTAGCCATCACTGACTCTTTGGCTGAACGGAGTTGAACAATTTTACTATTAACGGTAATACTATCTTCAAAAAGTTGTCTTTCCACCTCATCAATAGGAACCTCTAGCCCCCAAAGGCTCTGTGCTAAAAGTAATACTCCTGCTATTTTTCTACTCATTATATGCTCCTTGAAGATAGTTGATTTTTACAATATTTTTCTCTATAGAGAGTCTGGTTGCCAAAAGCTCCTCCTTAGTCAAAAGCAGAGACTTTTTAAGATTGCTTAGTTTTAAAATATTAACCTTAGCGATAGAGTAGCCCTTTTGATAGAGTTCTAAAAGTCTCTTTTGCTCCTCTTCTAAAGCTTCATATTGAGCTTTTAAATGCTCTGCTCTCTCCATCTCTTTATGCAACTGCTCTAACTCTAAGTTTAAAGCTCTCTCTTCACTCTCTCGTGCTATTTTTTGGTTATTGAGTTCAATCTTTTCGAGTTGTTTCTCTTCTAATTTTTTATTAAAAATAGGCATAGGAAGAGAGACACCTATACGAAAAACGTCTTGGTCGGGTTCAGCCTCTATCTCTGAAAATAGCTCTATGCTATCTATTGTGTTAGATACAACAGCCAACTTAGCTTTAGCAACCTCCTCTTTTTTCTCTCTAAGTTCTAAGAGTGGGTGAGTTGAACTGCTAGAGGTTTCAAAAAACTGATGCTCTGCCTCTATTTCAATAGAGTTCTCAACATTAGCTAAACGCAAAAGCTCATTTTTTCGCTTTAAAACCTCTAACTCCAACGCTTTAAGCTCACTTAAAATCTCTTGCTCTTCAATTTGGGCTTGATATAGTTCACTTTTTGCTACTGTTCCACCCTCAAAACGACCTCTAGCTATAGATACGATTTTTTGAGAAATTTCTAATGCCTCTTGTTGTAAATCTCTCTTTTTAACTGCCTCTTTATAAGAGAGATATAGGCTGTTGAACCTATAGATAAACTCAGCCTTTGAGAGCTTGAAGTTTTGCTCTTGCTCCTCTATTTGAGTTTGAGTAACTCTTTTCTTATCCTCTTTGACCCAAGGAAGCAGAAGCGATTGACTCGCCCCTACTCTAGCTCCTATTTGGTTCTCTCTTAAAAGTCTTCTATTTGAGAAATCTGAGAGTTCAAACTCTACATTTGGATTCTCTAATCTTGTAGTTATTTGCCCTTGGAGTCTAGTTTGCTCCTCTTGGCTCTTTGCTATCTGGAGTTGTGCGTTGTTGTTTATGGCAAGTTCGAGTAGTGCATCATAATTTTCGGCATGAAGCATAGCTACACAGAACAGACCGATGATATTTTTTTTCATAAGTGTTCCTAAATATAATAATTTTTTGAGATTAAAAAACTATTTAGGCGATAGGAGGTCGAAAGGTGTTATTAAAGTAAAAAGTGTCGTTAAGATGTAAATTGTACTCTATGGTTGTATCAAGAGTAATCTGTTCAAAAAAAGAGAGGGTATCTGGTAGTAAAAAAGAGAGATGAAACATAAAGTGCGTCTCACAACAGTTATCTTCATGCACGTCATGATGTTCAGAAATGGCATGGTCAAATTCACTAACGTACTCTTTTACTGAACAGTGATTCGCAGAATCACTCTCTAAAACTACTCCATGTGCTATGGAAAAGAACATAACAATGAGAAGGAGTAAGTTTATTAGCTTTTTCATAAGGGTATTATATCTATGAAATATAAGTTTTGGCTAAGTAAGTTAACGAAGTTTCAATTTGACGGTGTAGTTGAGGACTACACCCTACGCATTTTCTCCTGCAAAAGGAAGTAACGCACTTGCCCATGTTAATCCACCACCGAAGGTATCGAGCAACATTAACTCACCTTTTTTAAGACGACCCGACTCCCAAATATCATTGATTGCCATAGGAATAGAAGCTGCTGAGGTATTTCCATACTTACCAACAGTTAAAACAACCTGCTCCTCTTTCATTTTAAGAGAGTCACCAACAGCTTTTATAATTCTATAGTTGGCTTGATGAGGAATAAAATGGGGGATATCTTCAGAGTTAATCTCATTTTTTGCCAAAATATCTTTTACATCTTTTGTTAATGTTTTTACAGCCAATTTAAAAGTTTCATTTCCCTTCATATGAACAAAGTTTAAACCTTGTTCTATAACTTGCTGAGAAACAGGATTAACACACCCAGGAGCTGGAGTTACTAAAAAATCTGCATATGAACCATCTGCAGAGGCATGAACATCTATAAATGCTTCAGATTTATCTTCTGTTACAGAGATGACTGCGGCCCCTGCTCCATCTCCAAAGAGTATACAAGTTGTTCTATCTGTATAGTCTACAATAGATGAAAATTTTTCAGCACCAACAATAAGTACATGTTTTTTCATTCCAGACTCTATAAATGCTTTAGCAACACTCATAGCATAAACAAAACCTGAACAAGCTGCAGATATATCGAATGCTTGAACATTTTTAATACCCAGTTTATCAGAAATAATACATGAAGTTGCTGGCATGTTAAAATAATCAGGAGTTACAGTTGCACAGACAACTAAGTCAATATCAGATGTCTCCAATCCTGCTCTTTCTATAGCAATTTTAGAAGCTTTTGCAGCCATGTCACTGGTATACTCATCATCTGTAGCAATACGCCGTTCAGATATCCCTGTACGCTTTAAAATCCACTCATCACTTGTGTCAACCATCTTCTCAAGATCGGCATTACTTAATACTTTAGAGGGGACATAAGCCCCAATAGAATGAAATTTTGCGTACATTATTTACCTTATTTGTTTTGTTCTGTTAGCAGTTTCTCTATGGCACTATTTACATTAGAATCACTATATCTAATTGCTTGAAAAATAGCATTTTTTATCGCCTTAGAGTTACTTTTTCCGTGCGATATAATAGCACAACCATTCACTCCAAGTAAAGGGGCACCACCATATTCTGCATAATCTACTTTCTTTTTTAGCTTAGAGAATACTTTTTTTCTCATAAGCAAAGCACCAAACTTAGCAGGAATAGATTTTCTTATCTGTTCTTTCATTAAAGTAAAAATGGTTTTAACAACACCTTCACTTGCTTTAAGAACAATATTACCTGTATATCCATCACAAACGACTACATCTACTGAACCATCAAAAATATCAGACCCTTCAACATTACCTTTGAATCCAGGAACATCTTGAAGTAGTTTAAATGCCTCTTTAGTTAAAGCATTACCTTTACTCTCTTCTTCTCCATTAGATAATAATCCAACGGAAGGATTCCTAAGTCCTAAAACTTTTTGGGCATAAACCTCACCCATAATGGCAAACTCATATAAGTTTTTAGCTGTACAATCAGTAACAGCTCCCACATCCAAGAGTAATGTTTTTCCATTACGGGAAAGACTTGGCATAAGTGTTGCTAAAGCAGGTTTAGAGATATGAGGCAATCTTCCTATGCGTAGTGTAGCCAAAGCCATGGTTGCACCAGAGTGCCCAGCAGAAACAACAGCATCAGCATGTTTACCACGAACTAATTCAACAGCTTTATAAATAGAAGACTCTTTTCTCTTAAGTGCTTTAGTAGCTGATTCACTCATAGCAATAATATCTGTAGACTCTACAATTTCAACTTGTTCAAGATAGTATTGTGGGAGGTGTTGTAGTATCTGTTCTCTATCACCTACAAGTATAGGTAAGAATATTTTTTCATCTAAGGCTTGAGTTACGCCTTCTATAATAGGTTCGGGACCAAAGTCCCCACCCATTGCATCAATAGCAATTCTTATCATCAGAACTGCTTACTTACGCTTTTGTTGTGTTGTATTCACCAGTTGTCATGTTCATGTGGTGAGGCATTCTCCATGTACCATCTGCATCTTTTACAGGTCTTGGTAATGTCAATTTGTAATGCGTTCTTCTTTTTGCTGCTCTTGTTTTTGAGACACGTCTCTTAGGTACTGCCATAATATTTTCCTTTGTATTGTTGTATATAGGAACATGGACTTCTGTCCATGAAATACAGAGACTAAAGTCTCTGCCCCTTAAAATTCTTTTTCGAACTCTTCTTCATCATTCTCACACTTATTACAATAATGATATGAGTTTTTAACTGATGCAATTTCACTTTGAACTATAAATTCAAGGTCTATCATTCCATCAATAAATTCGATTATATCTAAATCATCTTTAGTCTCTACAACTTCATCACTTAATGTTAAATGAAGAGGATAGTTCATCTCTTGCTGATATATTTTTCCACATCTATCACAAGAGAGTTCTACTTGACCTTCAAAGTTTCCCTCTAGTCTAAGACGATGATAACCACTTTTTGCCAGTGTACCTTCTAGCTTAACACCCGAGACGCTAAGCTCAAAAGTTTTTTTTGTCTGACCTACTTTATCATAAACTATTTTCATAGTTTTTTATACTTATACAATCTCTCTCTGTGCAAAGAAGAAGTTAATTTCATTAACTGCATTCTCAACTGAATCAGAACCGTGAACAGCATTAGCATCAATACTCTGGGCAAAGTCAGCTCTTATTGTACCAGCTTCTGCCTCTTCAGGATTTGTAGCACCCATTAGGTCTCTGTTTTTTTGCATTGCATTCTCACCTTCAAGTACAGTAACAACAACTGGACCAGAAATCATAAACTCTACAAGGTCTTTAAAGAAAGGACGCTCAGCATGAATAGCATAAAATGCTTCTGCATCTGCTTGAGTTAACTGAATCTTTTTTGTTGCTGCTATTCTAAGGTTAGCTGCTTCAAATCTTGCAAGAATCTGTCCTACAACGTTTTTTGCTACTGCATCTGGTTTGATGATTGATAATGTTTGTTCCACGTTTTTGCTCCATTAAGCTTAGCGATTCTATAAAGTTAAATCACTACTAAAGTATTTTGAGCTGGAATTATATCAGAAAGTTATTAAAGATAAGATTTTTTTTTAGAAAAAAAGAGAGAATAAATAGAATTGAGAAGTATGATAAAATAAGCACCCTTCTCAATAAAAAACTAGAACTTAGTCTTCAACTACGTCTGTACCTGGTTCGCCTCTATCTGGGTGTAGAGTTAAACCCTCTTTTGGTTCACCCCAAACGATACACTCTTCAGTTGGACAAGCTTCAGCACACGCTGGAGTATCAAAGTGACCTACACACTCAACACATTTGTCTTCATACACATAGTAAATCTCTTCACCTGTTGGGTTATCATCCTCATCTACGATTGCTTCTGTAGGACATTCGTCAATACAAGCTGCACAGTTGATACAAGTATCTAAAATTTTTACTGCCATTTTTATTCCTTTTATTATAATTGGGTATACAAACTATAGCCAAAGAAAATTAAGAAATTCTTTAATAAGGAATTTTTAACCCAACTTTTTAGCCTAATTTGTACTATTTAATCACTTTTTTCACATTAAATATTAATAAACATTATCAATATCAAAAGTAAATATAGATGCTATTTGAAAAATGATTTTATATCTTCTTTACGATTTGTCATCTCCCATGTAAAGCCCTCACCTTCACGACCAAAATGTCCATAAGCTGCAGTTTTTTTATAGATAGGTCTTAAGAGGTCTAGCTCTTTTATAATACCTGCTGGAGAGAGGTCAAAAAGTTCTTTGACACAAGCTTCTATTTGACTTTCATCAAAATTACCTGTACCATGCGTATCTACCATTATAGAAACTGGTTGTACTACACCAATAGCATAAGCAATTTGAATAGTGACTTTGTCTGCTACCTCTGCTGCTACCAAGTTTTTAGCTACGTATCGTGCTGCATAGGCTGCTGAACGGTCAACTTTCGTAGGATCTTTACCAGAAAAAGCTCCACCACCATGAGGGCATGAACCACCATAGGTATCAACAATAATCTTACGACCTGTTAAACCAGCATCACCTTGAGGCCCACCAATAACAAAACGACCTGTAGGGTTAATATGATAAGTAATGTCATCAGATAAGAGTTCAGAGGGAATTACCTCTTTAATAACTTCAGTCATAACAGCTTCTGTAAGTACTTCTTGAGTAATCTCATCATCATGTTGTGTTGAAACGACAATAGTATCAATAGCAACTGGTTTATCATCAACATATTTTACACTTACCTGTGCTTTACCATCTGGTCTTAAAAAAGGAACTGTACCATTTTTTCTTACCTCTGCTAATTTAGCAGTAATTTTATGAGCCAATAAAATAGGTAAAGGCATAAGTTCAGGTGTCTCTCGACAAGCATAACCAAACATTAAACCTTGGTCACCTGCTCCTATCTCTCCTGAAGATTGATCAACACCTTGGTTAATGTCAGGACTCTGCTCACCTATTCCATTTAGAACACCAGCTGAGCGATAATCAAAACCAAATGCTGCATTGGTATAACCTATCTCTCTAATCACTTCACGTGCAATCTCTTGCATTGGAGCATAGGCACCTGTCTTTAATTCACCAGCAATAACACAAAAACCATTACTTACTAAAGTTTCACAAGCAACTCTTGAATGAGGGTCTCTCTCAATAATATAGTCTAATATTGCATCAGATATTTGGTCTGCCATCTTATCAGGGTGACCTTCTGTTACCGATTCACTGGTAAAAATATACTCTTTTGACATTCTTTTTTTCCTTAACTTCTTATTTTATTATGATTTTATCACAGAGAATAATATTTTCTGTTTAATTTGTTACTATTTCAACCAATTGCTCAGGTAAAATACCTAAAGATTCTTCAACCAACTTTGTATTACCATGAGTAATAAACTCATCATTATACTCAAACGTAGTCAACACTATATCTTGAACCTTCTCTTGGCTTAACATCTCTAAAATAGCTGAACCTACTCCACCCATTTTTACTGAATCTGAAAAGATAAACCATTTTTTATGAGTTTGTGCTAACTCTAGTAGCCTCTCTTTATCCAATGGCTTTACAAAACGTAAATCTAATACTGTAGGAGTTGCATCTACTAATTCTGCTACCTGCTCTGCTCTGCCCACACCATTACCATAACCAATCAGCAGTATATCTTTACCCTCTTTTATAATTCGTGATTTACCCAATACAAATGGGGTTGCATCATTATTTTGAGAGATAAAAGCTCCTCTTGGATATCTAAAAGCACAAGGAGTTGGAAAATCTTTTGCATACTCCATTGCCAATCTCATAGTTGTATCACTTGATGGAGCAAATATAGTCATGTTTGGTATGGTACGTAAAAATGATATATCAAATACACCTTGATGAGTCTCTCCATCTTCACCTACAATCCCTGCTCTATCTATAGCAAAAGCTACACCTAAATTCATGAGACAAATATCATGAATAACTTGGTCATATCCTCTTTGTAAAAAGGTAGAATACAAGGCACAAAATGGTTTAAAGCCCTCTTTAGCTAAAGGTCCCATAGAGGTAACTGCATGTTGCTCTGCAATGGCAACATCCCAAAAGCGTTCGGGATACTTTGCTATAGCAGCAGACATACCTGTTCCACTTGGCATGGCAGCAGTGACCCCCACTACCTTTTCATCTTTATCTGCCAACGCTACTAACGTTTCTGAAAAAATAGCTGTTGAAGCTTTAGGTGCAGTTTTTTTTGCTGACTCTCCTGTACCTAAATCAAAAGCACCTACACCATGCCAATGCTCTTTGTCTGAACCAGCACCCTCAGCTACTTCATACCCTTTACCTTTTGTAGTCTGGACATGAATAAGAACTGGACGTTTCATTTCTCTTGCTAAAACCAGTGTCTCTTTTATAGAAGCAATATTATGACCATCGATAGGACCAATATACTCTAACCCTAACTCTTCAAATAAAATCCCAGGGGTAATCAGGTGAAAAGACTCCTCAAATCGTTTTGCCAAATAGGTTGCACCATCAGGAAGTGTCTCCAACATCTCTTTAGTTTTAGCTTTAAACTTCTGATAAAAAGGAGAAGCCATCGTTTGAGATAAAATACGACTTAAAGCACCTATAGGGGAAGCTATGCTCATCTCATTATCATTTAAAATGATAATTGCTGGGTACTTTCTATCTCCTAACTCATTCATAGCTTCATAGACCATACCTGCTGACATAGAACCATCACCTATAAAAGCTATAGGAAGTCGTTCATCTTGTTCATCATTTAAAGCAATAGCTTTTGCTGCACCTACAGCCAAAGATATAGAAGTTGAAGAGTGACCTGCCATGTAGTAGTCACTATCTGACTCTTTTGGTTTTGTATAACCAGAGAGTCCACCAAACTGACGTAAAGTATCAAACTTATCCCATCTATCTGTTACCAATTTATGAGCATACGCTTGATGGGAAACATCAAAAATAAAAGGGTTCTTCTTTGCATCAAAAACAGAATGCATGGCTACGATAATATCCGTAGCACCCAAAGTTGAGCTTAGATGTCCACCATTTTTACTTACAGTATCAAGTATTTTTTGACGTACCTGCTGGGCAATAGATTCTAACTCCTCTATACTCTTCTCTCTTAAATCTCCAAATTTACTCATTATACTACCTTAGACAAAACTTCAAAGAGTCTATCATTTTGTTCTTTAGTTCCGATGGTAATACGAACAGCATTCATACCATATGAGGCTAAGTTACGAATAATCACACCCTGCTTAAGTAAGGCATCAGAAATTTCTGTTGAGTCCATATTGTCAGAAAAAAGATAGGTAATAAAGTTGGTATAACTATCTATATATTCAAAACCATTCTCTTTTGCAAAGGTTTCATAACGTGTTATCTCTTTAGTATGTAAAGCAATAGACTCTTCTACAAATAGCTCATCTTTACATGCTTCTATGGCTGCTGCTAACGAAAGTGTGGTAATGTTAAATGGTGGTCGCATCTTATACAACTCATTAATAAGTTTTTTATCTCCTATACCATAACCCACACGCATACCCCCTAAACCATAAGCTTTAGAGAATGTTCCCAAGTAAATAACATTAGAAAATTTTATAACATCATTAGGTTCAATACGATACTTCTCATCTTTTGCAGCTGCATACTCCATATAGGCACCATCTACAACAACTAAAGTATCTTCATCTACTGCCTCAATAATCTTTAAAACATCCTCTCTACTCGTGGCGTCACCTGTAGGATTATTTGGTGTACAAATATAGACTATCTTAGGGTTATGTTCTCTATAGGCTTCTATAAACTCATCTACTTTATGTTCATAACTAGGTGTTCTTACTATCTTCGCTCCCATCTGTTTTGCATAAATCTCATACATCGCAAAAGTTACTTGTGACATAAGAACACTATCACCTTCACTTAATAAAGCCCGAGAGAGAAACTCTAAAACTTGGTCTGAACCTGCTCCAATAATAATATTTTCGGATAGAACATTAAACTTTTTAGAGAGTGCATCTTTAAGTTCAAACATAGAGTCATCAGGATACAAAAAAGCTTTATAAGCATTATCTGCAATTACTTGTGATACTCTAATACTACAACCTTTTGGATTTTCATTTGATGCCAACTTGACAACATCTTTAGGGTCAATGCCAAACTCTCTAACTACTAACTCTATAGGCTTACCTGCTTCATAAATTTTTATATCTTTTAAAGCATCATTAAATTTCATAAAATTCCTTTATATATCATCATTCTCTTTAACATAAGAACCCAGTACTTTTATAAGTCCTTTATGCTTTTCGATAATTTGAGCTACCTCTTTATCATCTTTATGTCCACTAAACTCTATAAAGAAGACAGAAATACCCTCAACAATATGTGATTTAATCTTCGTCAAATTAATATTGAACTTCTCAAAATCATTTAAAAAAGAGACCAATGCACCGGGTGTATTTGGTAGACGTACCAACATCGATGTTTTATCATCACCAGAGGGTAGATTATCAAAATTACTAACTATAAAAAATCTCGTTTTATTATCAGCACAATCTTCTATGTTTTCATAAAGTATTGGTAGATTATAAAGTTTTGCAGCCACATCAGCACAAATAGCAGCAGAACCCTCTTCGCTCATGGCAAGTTTTGCAGCTTTTGCTGTTGACTCTACAGGTATAAGTTCTACTTCATCTAATCCTACATCTTGTAAAAAATTATGACACTGGTCAAAAGCGATATCTTTAGAGTAGATACGCTTAATCTCTTTAATCTCATTGCAAGTGGTTGCTAAAGTATGATGTATCTCAACAAATACCTCTGCAATAATTTTTAAATTATAATCATTTAAACAGTTAATCGTATCACTAACAATACCATTTGAAGAGTTCTCTATAGGGACTACTCCAAACTTTGCTGTTCCACGACTCACTTCTCTAAATACACCCTTTATCGAACCTATAGGTAAGTAAGCGCTCATGGCACCAAACTTACTCTCTGCAGCTTGATGTGTAAAACTGGCTTCCGGTCCGAGATAGGCAACTCCCTCTGGACGCTCAAGATTTCTAGCTACGGCAAACAACTCTAAAAAAAGTGCATCAATAGCACTGTCTGTCAACTTCCCTCTATTTTTAGCTTTTAATCGGTTTAAGATTGATTGTTCTCGCTCTGGTCTATAGATAGGAGCACCTGTTGTATTTTTAAGTTCACCAACTTGATGAACATACTCCATTCTTTTATTATAAAGTTCAAGTAGTGTATCGTCTATTGTGTCAATTTGAACACGTAGTTCATCAAGTGTCATAATTTTCCCTCTTTCATTATTTAGGTAGAGATACTAATTTACCTCTACAGTTTTTATACCTGCCAACTTGTATCGCAACTCTCTTCTAATCTTACTTGGTCTTCAAAGGTTTCACGCGCTCTAATAAGATAATCTTTTCCATCTAAAATAGCTACCTCGGCTGCCCGTCCTCTTGTATTGTAGTTACTTGACATAGTAAAACCATATGCACCTGCAGAGTGTACTACCAAGATATCATGATGGTCTAAAGGTGGAAGCTCTACATTTTTTCCTAAAAAGTCTCCACTTTCACAAACAGGGCCTACTACATCTGCAGGAGTTTTTTGCCCCTCTTTTTGAACAGCTTCTATCTTATGATAGGCATTATAAAGACTTGGACGAAGCAAATCATTCATCGCACCATCAACAATAACAAAACGCTTATCACCATTTTGCTTTTCATACAGTACAGAGGTAAGAAAAATACCTGAATTAGCCATCATATAGCGTCCTGGTTCTGAAACTATAGTAATATCTAAACCTTTTATTTGGCTTATAATTGCTTTTGCATAATCAGCAGGTACGATGGTTTTCTCATCATCATAAATGACTCCTAGTCCACCACCTATATCAAAAAATTTAATCTCTATACCAATGGCATCTAAAGAGCGTACTAAGTCAGCTACAATCCCACAAGCTTCTGTAATGGGTGACAACTCAGTTAGTTGAGACCCAATATGAAAGTGAATCCCTACAGGGTTTAAGTGGTCAGATTTTTTAGCATAAATGTACATACGCTTTGCTGTATCTATACTGACACCAAATTTATTTTCATGTAGTCCAGTAGAGATATAAGGGTGTGTTTTCGGGTCAACATTTGGATTAACACGAATAGATATACGTGCCTCTTTTCCAAGTTCTGCTGCAATCATCTCAACCCGTTTCATCTCAGCTTCACTCTCAAGATTAATCAGTAAAATATCCTCTTTCAGTGCTTCACGAATTTCAGAGTCTCTTTTACCTACACCTGAGAAGATAATATGATATTTTTTAACTCCAGCTTTTAAAGCTCGACGAACTTCACCAATACTTACACAATCAGCTCCAGCACCTAAATTTGCTAAGTGACGAATAACAGCTAAATTAGAGTTAGACTTTACGGCATAAGCTACTAAAGATTTTTTTCCAGAAAAAGCATCTTTTAGCTCCTCATATCTCTTAGTAATATTGTTAAAATCATACAGATAAAGGGGGGTGTCGTATTTTTTTACCAAAGAAGTTATATCTAAACTCATAATAAATCGTTCCTAATTGTTATAATGGTCGCGATTTTATCTAAATTTTGGTTATAGGTTGGTGATTAAATCTGTCGTCCTGATTTACTAAAAACATATCCTGCATAAACAAAGAGAAGAACTATGGGTAAAACTATTGCCAACTCTGGCACAATCGTCCCATTTTCCCCTATACGTTGAAGTGCAAAAAGAATACCCCATGTAAAGAGTGTCCCTCCCAATGCTTTTAGACTCGTCGCAGAAATATTCATATAACGTGCATGAAAAGGAAAAGATAAAATAAGTATAATTATTAATGCTATTGAAAAGAGAGGAAGAGCTATCTTACTATATATATCTGCACGTAATTCTTCTGTAGAGAGACCTTGATTTGTTAATAATCTTTTAGCTGTAATTGCTGCATCAAGTGTTAACTCTTTACCATCATAGATAGATTTTAAAATTTTTGGTTGATAATCTTTCAATGTGTGTAATCGAACTATTTTTTCAACTTTCAAATACTGATTACCTTTTTCATCAAGCACTTTTGTCTTTTTTAAAACATTAAATGCCACCCACTCATAAATGTTATACCATGCCTCTTTAGCTGTAAATGTTTCTATAACTTTATTGTCTTTCATTTTAAAAATTGTTAAATTCTCTATTTTATAACGCTCAGGTATTAATGCTCCTATATAGACAAAACTATCATCATACTTAAAAAACAGATCTTCAGTTTTACTTACTCCATATTGATTTTTATAAACCCTATTTGCTGTATCATGTGCAGTTGCAAAAGAGGTAAAGTTTAGAGATAAAAAAAGTAAATATGTAGATATAGACACTACAAGGAAGGGGGTTAAAAGCTCTTTTCGAGTGAAACCTAAAGCATAAAAAGAGGAGAGTGTATGATTTTTTACAAAAGAGATATAGGTCCAAATAGCACCAAAAATAATAGCTAAAGGATAGAGAAGGTTTAATGCTTCTTGCCATTTAGAGAAAGCATATAAAATTTTAATATTAAAAGAGGTTAAAGCAGAACCATTCATAAGATAATCAAGCCCTGCAAAAAGTCCTGTTAGACCCATAAGGATAATAAGCATATTTTTTACATAATGTAAAGCAACATACTTAAAAAACATCTAACTAACCCTCAAATTTTTTTAACGAATATTTAGATTTCACTTCATTAAGTGGTTTTGACTGTAACTCTTTAATTGCAGAAGCTGTATGCTCTATCCATTGAGGCAAAATTTCATCTTCTTCTACTGAAAAGTCATGTAAAACATAATCTGCTACTTGACTTTTATGTTCAGGTTTTCCAACTCCCATACGTACTCTAGTATACTCTTTACCTATCATAGAATCAATAGAGCGTAAGCCATTATGACCACCATGTCCACCTCCATTTTTAAAACGAAGTGCAGAGAAAGGTAAATCTATATCATCATGAATAACAACAATATCTTCCAATTTAATTTTATAAAAATTTTTAACAGCTTGAACACTCTTTCCAGAAATATTCATAAAAGTTGTGGGTTTTAAAAGTAAAAAATTAGGGGATTTAAAAAGTTCACCATAAAAAGTATTTTTGGAGACATCTCTAGCTCCAAGGTCAGAGACAAGCTTGTCAATGACCTTAAAACCAATATTGTGTCGTGTATTTTCGTATTGTATTCCTGGATTACCAAGTCCTACGATTAATAACATAACTAATAAAAAAGCTTTATTATTTAGCTTTAATTACACCAACAACAGCAACATCAGCTCTGTCCATTAGTCTACAGTTAGCAGGTGCTTCCATATCTCTAATAAGAATTGAATCATCTCTATCAAGCTCTTCAACATTTAAAGTAAAGTTCGCTGGCATATCTTCGATAGCACCTCTCACTTTAACTCTTCTCTTTTGAATCTGTAAAACACCCTTGTTTTTAAGACCTTTTGGAGTCCCTGTAGTTTTTACAGGAACTAAAAAATTTGTCACCTGACCTGGTACTGCAACTCTTAAATCTACATGTAAAACGTCACCATGTACTGGGTGTAGTTGATACTCTTGAATAACAACATTTAAATCTTTACCATCTACTTGTAAAGGAAGTGTTAATCCATCTTTAGCTCTTACTGCTTTAACAAAGTCACCTCTTTTAAACGCAGCTTGAATATTCTCTACACCATTTGCATAGATGTTAGCTGTTAGATAACCATCTCTTCTAAGCTTCCTTGCAGAAGCTGATCCGATACTCTCTCTAGTAATACCTTCTAACATGTTTGTCCTTAATAATTAAAATTAGAGGCGAATTATACCGATATTGTATTAAGATTTAGTTATTTTCTTATAGGTCTCTCTAAAAAGCTTAACAATGGCAATATCATCCAATTCATTTGAGTTTAGATTATCATTAGTATTTTCACTGTTACTTAACTGAGCTAAACGAATATTCTCTTCTTTTAACTCTTTTATCTTTTTTTGATAAGCAACAAGTTGCTCCTCAATATGAGTAAATTGATCTTTTGAAACAATAAACTCATCTTCCTCTCCATTGCTTATATAAAGTTTTAATTCATTTTCCAACTCTGAAATTGTCTCTTGATATAGCGCTATTGATTTATCTTTTTCAGTATTAGCTAAAGTTAACTCTTCAATTTTACTCTTTAATTTTTTTTCTTCATCACTCTTTGAACCTACTACAAATCCACCCGCAGCACCTGTTGAAAATGTTGCTAATTTCTTTACACTATCTGACAATAAATTATTTTTATCTTCTATGGTTTTTTCCGCTTTAACCAATACAGTTTCTAGCTCTTCCAGCTCTTTTGTTTTAGCATCAACTTCCTCTTTTAATGTTTTAAGTTCTTCTAATAAATCTTGATTCTCTACTGAAAGAGTACTATTATGAGTAATTGATTTTTCTTGTTCTTCTAGTGACTCTTTTAACTTTTTATTTTCATCACTATATTGTAAAATAGTTGCCTCTTTTTCAGCACACTCTTTCTCTAATATCTTAATTCGACTATTTTTATCATCAAGAGTATTATTTAAAACATCTTTTTCAAAAAGATGTTTTTTAGACTGAGCTATTTTAGAAAGTAGCCACCCAATTACTAATCCTAAAAGAAATGCTACTATCAAGCATAAAATCATTTTTGTTATTAGTTCTGTCATCTTATTTCCTTTTTAAATGAATTTCGACACGTCTATTTGATGGGTCATAAGGTGTTTTAGGTAAAAGAAGTTTTTTCTCACCAAAACCTTTTGCAGTAATAATATCAGCTTTTATCCCTTTTTTTATGAGGTATTTTTTTACACTATCAGCACGTTTTTGACTAATCCATAAATTAATTTTTTCTTTTCCTCCAGCATCAGTATGCCCTTGTATTTCTATAAGAATGTTCTCTTTTCCTAATAGTGTTTTTGCAACTTCATCTAAAACTTTTTTACCTTCTTTTCTGATTTTCCCAGAATTTCTTTTAAAGTTTATTTTGCTGTTTTTTAGAAGTGTAGATATTTTTTCTTGTTCCAACTCAAGACTTTTTTCAGGAGAGTTTTCTTTTTCTCTTAATGGCTTTTTTTCAATAGATTTTTTCTCTTTTTCTACTTGTTCTATATTTCCTTTTTTAACATCTTCTTTCTCTCTATCTTCTTTTTGGGACTCTACTTTTTTAGGCTTTACTTTTAAAACTTCTTTAACCCTTGTCATATCAGATATAATATACGCATCTTTATGATTATTAATTAAGGTCAACAATTGGTCTTTTCCACGCTGCTCAGTAAATTCACCCTCTAGCTTAATATCTTTTTTGTCAATTGATAATTTTGGATTACTTATATTCTCTTCCCTAAAAATAGTTAATGCTGAAGATACAAAATCTTTCCACGATAAAGTTTCACCATTATCTAAAAAAGTTACATTATTTTCACATAACTTATCTTTTGAACAATCTGTAATAAGCTCTTTAAATGTATCTCCATTATCTAAAAGTGGTATTTCTCCTGATATAAATGTTTTATTACCTTCTACATAATAGTTGAAAGAGGATGTCTCTTCTTTTTTCTCCACAGTAATTGCTGCTACTTTGTCCTTCTCTTCTGTTTCAACAATCTTATCATCTTCACTATTATCGCTAGATAATGAATCTACTCTCTCTTGAGCTTCATTATTTCTCTCCAAAGTGGTGGATTCTGAAATCAATTCATTTTTGCTACTTGTACCTAAGCCAAGCTCTTTATAATATTTCTCTGCATTAAAAAAAATACAGAGAAATATTAGTAAAAGAGCTGCTAATAATCCAAGTAAAATTACACTTTTACTGCTATTCATTTTTTACCTTTTTACAATATAATTGTTGAATTATATTATAAAAAGTGGAAGAAGTAAATAGTATAAACCCTATTCTTCTTCTGGATTCTTCAAATCAAAAATATCTTGTTGTTCTTTATCCTTTAAATTTAAGTCAGCATTTCCAGAAGAGAGTCCTATTCCTTGAAGCTTAAGCTTCATATCAGATGGATTTGTTGCATGTTCTAACACCGTATCTCTATCAATACGTCCACTATTAAATAGGTCTAATAGTGCTTGGTCAAATGACTGTGAACCATAAATCTCTTTTCCCTCTTCAATGGTATCAAGTATCTCATAATCCATATTATTCGCAATCAAATCAGATATTCTTGGTGTCTGTTTCATTACCTCAATGGCGGCTGCTCTCTTCCCATCAACGGTTTTTACCAATCTTTGTGAAACAACACCCCCTAAAACAGAAGACAAGGTCATACGTATACGATTTTGCTCCTCTTTAGGAAACATACCAATAACCCTATTGATGGTCTCTTTTGCATCAAGTGTATGCAGTGTCGAAAAAACCAAGTGACCTGTATTGGCAGCGTGGAGTGCAATTTCAATTGTTTCTAAATCACGCATCTCCCCAATCAAAATAATATCGGGGTCTTCACGCAAAGCACCTTTTAAAGCATTGGCAAAAGAGTGAGAATCTTGACCTATTCCCCTTTGAGAAACCAATGATTCTCTATCTTTATGAACAAACTCTACAGGGTCTTCAACCGTAATAATATGTTTCTTTTTTGTACGATTTATATGGTCAAGCATGGCTGCTAGTGTCGTTGACTTTCCAGACCCCGTTACTCCTGTAACCAATACAATCCCACGATGCAACTCAGCCAACTCCTTAATAATAGGAGGTAAAGATAACTCTTCTAAAGTCAGAATCTTTACTGGAATAATTCTCATAACAGAACTTAAACCATTTAATTGATAAAAGAAGTTGACACGAAAACGGTTATTTTCATCTAATATATAAGTACAGTCTAACTCTTTATTTGTTACCAATTCACTGTATTGCTTTTCTGTTAAAATTGCTTTGGCTATACCATCTAACTCTTCATGAGTCATCTCTTTATCACCTAGTTTTAACAAGTCACCATTAATTCGCAAACGAATAATTGCACCTGACTTAAGGTGCAAGTCACTTCCACCATTATGAATTAAGTTTTTTAAATAAAATTGTAATTTTTTTTCCATCTACTACACTCTATTTGCATCTATTTTAGAGAGATAAATAGCTGACGCTTTATACCCTTGCTTTGTTGCCAACCTAAACCAATAACGTGCTAACTCTTTTTGCCTTCTAACACCTCGACCTTGAAGAAAACTAAGCCCCATATAGTGTTTTGCAGGTGCATAATTATTTCTTGCTGATTTATGAAACCAGTTAAAAGCTACTCTTTCATTTTTTTGAACACCTCTACCTGTTGCGTACATAAGTGCCAAGTCAAATTGAGCCTTTGCATTTCCATTTTTAGCAGCTCTATTTGCATAGAAAAACTTTCTTGAATCAGCAGGTGAAATTCGTACTCTTTCTGTTCTATTAAATGTTGTTGGAGCTATTTTTCTAACAACTCGTCTATTAATACCCCTTCTATTTGGAGGTGCTATTCTATTCGTTCTATATCTATAAACTTTTCTTGGAGCATTTGATAGAGATATTTTTTTAGAATGTTGCTGTAACGCGTAAGTACGCTCATAAAAGCTACTGGTATTAGTAGCTAAAGCGATAGCAGGTAGTAATATAAATAGTATTAATCTTTTTTTCACTTTTTATCCTTAAAATTATTTTAAGGATATTATATAATAATTTAAATAAAGTATAAGCTTAAAAATTACTAAAGTAGTGTGTAGAGAGGGAATTCCTCTACAATAAGAAGTTATTATTGGTTCATATAAATATTATGAGCCTCTTCTAAAGTATAGAATTTTAAGCCAAGCTCATTAACCATGTCCATGATTTTTATGAGTTTCTCTTTAGGTATTTTATATTTTATTG
>JALXFN010000035.1 GCA_027068975.1 Campylobacteraceae bacterium
CTCTTGGATGATAAAAATAGAAGAGTATTTTAACAGACAAATTCAGCTTTGGGGAGAAGATACACAAGCCCTACTCCAAGAGAAAAAAATTGCTATTATCGGTTCAGGTGGTCTTGGTTGTAGCCTTGCTATGGCGCTAGGAACATCAGGAATTGGTCAAATCGATATGGTTGATTTTGATACAATAGCTCTTCACAATATTCATAGGCAAATCGCTTTTAAATTAACCGATGATGGTCAACATAAAGCCCAAATCGTAGTAAAACTTCTAAAAGAGAAGAATCCATTTATTAAAACTCATGCTTATTTAATGAAATTTGGAGAGTTTAAAAAGCTAAATATTGAATATGATTTGATTTTAGATGCCACCGATAATCTTTTGGTTAGAGAAGAGATAGACAATCATGCAAAATCAACAGCTACTCCTTGGGTATATGGTTCTGTTGAGGAGTTTAATGGACAAGTCTGTTTTTTTGACAGAGCCTCTTTTCAAGTTTTTAACCAGTCAGACCATAAGGTAGGAGGGAATATCGCTCCTATGGTGATGCATATCGCCTCACTTCAATCAAACTTAGCCATTAGATATTTAGCCAATTTACCGGTTGTAAAAGACAAGCTTTACTATCTCTACTTTAATAAAGAGGGTGAATTGATTACACAAAAATTCAATATGCCAACAAATTAACTATTGTGCTTAAAACTTATTGTGATAAAATAGCAAAATAATTAAACAAGGACACTATAATTATGAAATTAAAATTACTTACACTTACACTCTTTCTTGGACTCTTTGTGGGTTGTACACAAGAGACACAAAATAAACTTAGCCGTTCTATTCAAAACTGGACAGGGACAGATGGTACTTTAGATGTTTATGCAGGAAATAAATTGGTTAAAAAATTTATAGACATTGATAAACTTTCAACAGCATCTGGTACAGATGATGGTGTAACAAGACCATACCGATATGGTTATGGAATAGATGATAAAAACTTCAATGGAAAAAAAGATAATGGTGAACAACGTGTCTATTTTGAGTTTTCCGACTACTCAACTAGCTATATCTTTTACGAAGATAAAAGCAAATAAAACCTATACTTAAAGGAAAAAGATGAAATTTATTTCAACAAAAGAAGCACCAGCAGCCATAGGGCCATATTCACAAGCAGTAGTAGCAAATGGCATGATATATACATCAGGACAAATCCCTATGAATGAAAAAGGAGTTATTGAAGCTACAGATGTAGTAAATCAAGCTCATCAAGTTATGAAGAACCTTTTTTATGTACTTGAAGCTGCAAATGCCCACTTTAATGATGTTGTAAAAACAACTATTTTCTTAACAAATATGGATGATTTTGATAAAGTAAATGAAGTTTATTCTCACTACTTTGGTCACCATAAACCAGCACGTAGTACTGTTGCCGTTAAAACTTTACCTAAAAATGTACTTATAGAAATCGAATGCATGGCAATTGCTAATGCAGACTACCCTATCTAATGCAATCTAAATTTGCTCAAACATTCGCTAAGATTGTTTTGGGCATTTCTGCTCTATATTTTCTTTATCTCTTTTCAAAAGCCATTACTATTGTTAATCGTCGGCATATATCTACTAATGATGGTATCTACATTAACAGTACAAGTGACTCACCTTATATTGAAAAAATAGCTCATGAATTGACAAAACACTGTAAAACTGACCTATGTCGTGTTCAAACCATTTTAAATTACATTACAAATATTCCTTATAAAATTAATAACTTTCAAGCACACTCTCCACAGAAGACCATACAGATGAACTTTGGCGACTGTGATGACAAAAGTAACCTTCTTATATCGTTACTTCATGAGTTAAAAATAGAGAGTTATTTCGTACTCGTTCCAAAACATATTTTTGTTATCGTCTCTCTTGATGAAGTTCATCTCAATCACTTTAAAAAAGGTCTCTATGTCAATGGTAAGAAATACTATATTTTAGAAAGCACAGCACAAAATTCCCCTATTGGTTTTCCATTGCACTATCAACTTGACGAGATTCAAGCTATAATTGAGCCATTTGAAAATAAAAAAGTAGATATTAGTAAGCTAGAGTGGAAACTGTAAACAAATATTTAGTTATAATCGTTTCAAATATATAAACTCAGGTTATAAGGATTGACTATGCAAGAACAGACACTCGCTATCCATGCAGGATATGAAAAAGATGCCCAAGGAACCATGGCTGTTCCTATCTATCAAACTACAGCTTATGAATTTAGAGATACTAATCATGCAGCTAATCTTTTTGAGCTTAAAGAGTTAGGCAATATTTATACCCGTCTTATGAACCCAACTACTGATGTTTTTGAAAAACGTTTTAACGCTTTAGAGCAAGGTGGAGGAGCTGTAGGAACAGCATCTGGTATGGCTGCTATTTTTTATGCTATTGCCAATGTAGCTGAAGCAGGAGACAATATTATTGTAGCACAACAGGTTTATGGAGGGACAACCACATTAACAGGTCATACCATTAAACGCTTTGGTATTGAGACGCGTTACTTTAATGTAAATGAACCTTCGCAAATAGAAGCATTGGTTGATGAAAAAACAAAAATTATTCTTTTTGAGAGTATTACTAATCCAAGTATTGATGTAGCAGATTTTGAAGCCATTGTAGCCATTGCAGAAAAACACAACATTATTACCTGTGTAGACAACACCGTAGCCACACCTATTTACTGTAAGCCACTTACTTTAGGTTGTGATATTGTGGTTCATAGTGCAAGTAAATACACTACAGGTCAAGGTCTTGCCATTGGGGGAATAGTGATAGAGAGAGAAAATTTGGTTGAGAAGATAAAAGGGAATCCTCGTTATGCTCACTTTAATGAACCAGATGAAAGCTACCATGGTTTAGTCTACTCTGACCTACCTCTCCCCCTCTTTACCTTAAGAATTCGCCTTGCCCTACTTCGTGACCTTGGTGCAACACCTAGTCCATTTAACTCATGGCTCTATATTCAAGGATTAGAGACTCTACCTCTTCGAATGAAACAACACTCTAGCTCTGCTTTAAAAATTGCAAAATACTTAGAAAATCATCCAAAAGTAAAAAAAGTAAACTACCCTGGATTAGAATCAAACAGTAATTATGCCTTAGCTCAAAAGTACTTCCCAAAAGGTCAATCGGGACTTCTCTCATTTGAGGTTGAAACCAAAGAGGAGGCTCAAGCTATAGCAGATGCTACAGATATTTTTAAAGTAGTTGTAAATATTGGAGATAGTAAATCAATTATAACTCACCCTGCAAGTACAACCCATCAACAACTCTCAGCACAAGAGCTTATAGATGCTGGTATTCCTGCTGGACTTATAAGATTATCAGTAGGATTAGAGGATACAGAAGATTTAATTAAAGATTTAGAGAAAGCATTGGGCTAAACATATTGGGCCAGACACATCGGTCTGCCCCTACATTCCCCAAAAGAAACTACTCCTTATCTGCAAAAGACAACAACGCAGGAAGTAATAACAAATCAACCACAAAGGCAACCATCAAGGCAAATGCTGTCACAATCCCAAAGTTTTGATTTGGAGCGAAGTCTGAAAAGGCAAACAGAGAAAAGGCAACCGTTAAAATAATGGTTGTAAATAAAATAGCTTTTCCTGCATATCGTAGCACCTCATCGAAGGTATCTTCCATGTTTAAACCTCGTTTTCGTGCATCAAAATATTTGACCAAAAAGTGAATGGTGTCATCAACAGCTACACCGATGATAATAGCTCCTGCTATGGCTACGCCAATGTCTATGTTAATGCCTATCCAACCCATAAGACCAACTACTAAGATAACTGGTAAAATATTTGGCAAGATAAAAACCCATAAAAGTTTAAGACGTTTAAAAATCATAAACATCACCAATGTAACCAATAAAAGAGCCAAACTCAAAGAGTATATAAGTGTATTGGTCACATCCTCTTGCATGTGTGCAAACATGGCTGTTTGACCTTGTACAGTAGCACTATACTCTGTTTTTGCCCACCAATCTTCTACATACTGCATCATCTCCAAATCTTTAGAGGTATCTACGATGTCCACTTGACCTGTAATTCGTAACTTCTGCTCGTCAATATCCATCTTATCGTTTATCTCCATTCCTTGTGGAAGTGAGAGTGAGTAGAGGAGTAAATATTGAGCTATGAGGTTTTGACTCTTGGGAAGCTCATCTCTAGCATCTACCACTTTGTTAAAACGCTTGACTGTGTCCATGAGTGAAGCTAAGTGCTGAACAGCTGGGAATTTAGATTGAAAATCTTTATAGAAAGACTCTACAGTTTTCATAAACTTTGGGTCTTTTATTCCATTTTTCTTTTTAGAGTCTACGACTATTTCGTATGCCATAGGGCCTGTTAAATTCTTCATCATAAACTCTGTAGACTTACGTATCTCTACACTCTTGTCAAAGTATCGAATGGTGTTAGAGTCTACCTTGACTTTAAATATCCCTGCTCCTAAAAAAACAAATATGGCTGTAGTAATAAGAATAATCTTTTTATTATTTTCAACGATAAATTTTCCATAGCCTAAAGGTTTTTTCTCTTTAACAGCTTCTATCAGCTCTTTTTTGACAGGCTTGTTTAGTATAAGAAGAATAGATGGCATCCATACCACAGAGATAATAAATGCCAAAACAGCACCCGAAGCAGTAGCAATTCCCAAAGTTAAAACTGGAATCACTTCCGATATAATCAAAGTAGCAAAGCCTATCGCTGTAGTAAGAGAGGTTAGAAAAATTGGTAGAAAATTTCTTTTTAGACTATGGTAAACAGCCTCCTCATTCTCCTCTCCTTCTCGTCTGTAGAGTAACCATATACTATAAATATGCACAGCATCGGCAATCCCAATGGCAACCACAAAAACTGGTAGATTTGCTGTAAAGTTATTGAGTTTATAGCCCAACATAACTTGAACGGCTAAGACAGTTAAAAAGGTAAAAATAACCACACCAATAGGAATAAACGAGCCTGAGACTCTACGAAAGAGTAAAAAGAGCAAAATCATAGAAGCCAATAGTATTAGAGGGGTAAAGGTCATTGCATCAGTTGTTCCTATCACTACAAATGCTTTGTTAAGTGCTGGTCCACCATTGACCCAATATTTATAACCTGTCTTCTCTACCTCTGGAGCTAAAATTTTATCTATATACTCCATAATCTCTAAACTTTTATCGGACTCATCATTGACTTTTGGTGTTAAACGAGCCGATATCATCGTAGTGGTTCCATCTTTAGATATAAATGCATTGACTACCAATGGGTCATGAGTTGCTATAAATTTTCTATCTTCTAAATATTTAGGAGTAGCCTTATCAATATTTTTAATAAAATCTTCTACTACTATGTCATCTGGCTCATCAGGATTGGCATGAACGTACTGGTAGTTGGTCAAAGAGTCCACTCTAGCAATATACTTTGTTTTCCACAAAGCATCAGTGATTCGGTCAATAGAAGAGAGTGCTTTTTTATTGAAGATTCCATTCTCATCTTTAAAAACTATCACCACACCATCATCATTCCCAAAGGTTTTACGGAAGTCATCGTAATCGGTTAAGATTTTTGAATCTTCACCAAACCAAATACGGTAACTTCCATCCATCTCAACATGCTTTAAACTTGAAGCTAAAGCAAAAACAATAAGGGGTACAGCAAAGGCTATAACCCATCTGAACTCTTGTAGAAACTTTATGTAGTTTTGCATCTTTTCTCCTGTAGGGTGCGATTGCTATCGCGCCGTTTTCATCACATTTATTATTTTTATACAATCTCAAATTTTGTTTTGACGGTGCGATAGCAATCGCACCCTACCCTAAAAATAGTATCCAAAATCTAATTTCACCGAATCCAACTCTTTAAACAACGAACCCTCTTTAGGTGCAAGGTGCTGATAACTCAAGCCTAACTTATACTTATTATAAAGTCTTGTATTATACTCCAAAGAAATTATCTTCTCTTTATTTTCTCTATCAACTGCCACACCACCTAAAATGTCTGAATCGGCTGAATCATTAAAACTGTATCTAAATCCGACTACTACATCATCAGCAAAAAGCTCTCCAAACTCTTTGGCTCCTAACTTACTATCGTCTTGCTCTTTATACTTGTAGTACTCTGCGAGTAAACCAATATCTGCCTTGCCTACTATACCATAAAGTGTATGTTCCAAACCAAGAGAGAGTTGAGAGTAGTCTGAGACCTTATCTTCATCACTCTTGGTATGTGCCACTTCTGTTTTGTAGATAGTAGAACCACTCACCAAAGTAGCATATGCCATCACTTTGTCAACCAAATAGGCATGTTGTTGTAGTGTTGCTCCAACTGGTGCCAAATAGCGTTGTTCATCATAACCATTTTGATAGATAAACGAATAATCTATCTGTGTATCTTCACCTGAACCAGAGTATTTCAAGTATAGAGTTGGTCTATCTCTATCTTTTTGGGTTACAAGATTATCACTATAGATAGAAGGCATAAAGTTATTCACCGACTCACTATCTTGCACCTTTTGTCTCTCTTCATGAACTTTAGCAATAAGTGAAAGTTCAGAGTTCTCAAAGTACTGTGTATAGGCAATGTTGTTTGCCCCTATCTTTGCATCATAATCAAATGGGTCATCACGCCAATCTTTGGTATTAAAAGTATCGGTATGGTTATAGAACTCCAAAGCACCCCAAAAACGTGTGTTTCTACCTATGAGTAAATCGGAGTTTTCAAAATTGTGTTTATAGTACAAATCTTTAACATTAAAATAACGTCGATTTTTATCATCTACATCCACAATCCCCTCACCTGAAAAGACAAACTCATCATTTTTCATTTTTTGTTTTAACTCAACTTCTAAACGTACTGCATTTTGAGTATCTCTTTTATCTTCCATATCGTGGTCAACATATCCACTTTCAAAACCTATGTTTCCCTTATATTCAAGGTTTTTGGCATGTAGGTTCGGTAATACCGAACAAACAATAAAAGACAATGTTACTATTTTTTGCATGTTTGCTCCTGTAGGGTGTAGTCCCCGACTACACCATTTTATAT
>JALXFN010000036.1 GCA_027068975.1 Campylobacteraceae bacterium
TAAAAATATTGATTAAGAGTATGAGTATAGCAAAAAAAAAGAGGAAAAATAAGAAAAACTATTTAATTTGGTTGAAAATAAATAATTTTTAATCTATTGTTACAATAGGGTTATGCAAGAAGTCTAATAAAACATTAGGGTAAGTCTCTACGTTTAATTAGAAGCATAGTGCATGTTACTATTTAAAACCCTACGTCCCCATAGAAAACGTTTTTTATAAAAACTCTTTTTATTGAAATTAAAAATAACCACTTTTTTCTTGGAAGAACTGGCATGGATAAAATTTCCATTACCTAAGTAGATACCAACATGACAAACCTTTCCTGTACGACGTTTTTTGGTATCAAAAAATACCATATCTCCACGTTGTAACTCTTCATAGCGTACATATTTACCAACTTTTGCTTGTTCCCTTGAGACTCTTGGAAGATTAATTCCTGCATCACGGAAAACCCACTGGGTAAAACCTGAACAGTCAAATTTATTAGGTCCTGTTGCACCCCAAACGTAGGGTGTACCCAAAAAACTTTTTGCAGTTAGTTCAATATGGTTTATATCCGTAGTTGTAACATTTTCTGATACAAAATTTTTAGGTTCAATCTCTTCAGCTTCAATCTCTTCAGGTTCAATATTTTGTTTGTAGGAGATAAATTCAATATCAGGTGAAATTTTAACTTTAGCTATTGGCATGTTTCTCTTTACTCTATGTGGCTCCCTTTTTATGACAAAATGTACAATTTCTTTTTTAGGTTCCGTAATGCCCATGATATTATAAACAGATGGTTGATTTGTTATGTTTTTTGGTTTTGTCTTTTTTGTAGAACATGCAGTAAGTAGTAAAATTGATGATATAAAAATTAAATTAAGGAATATTATCTTTTTCATACCTTAAGTATAACAAACTCTATTTGTATATAAAGTAGAATAAATTAAAAAAGAAATATATTTTTCAATATGCTAACAATACCAAAATATAAGGTGTTATATATAATTTTTGTTTAATATCTTCTGTTTTTCTATATTGTAAAAAATATAAAATATTTTTATATAATTAATTTTACTTTTTTATAATTCTATTATAATAATCTATTGCCTTGACAGAATAGTATAAAATGAGATATTCTTTGTAATTAATTTTGTTAAAAAAAAGGAAACAGTATGAAGGAAATGGTAACTAAACCTATTGTTCTTACAGCTATTATTTTAATTTTAATTTTAATAGCAATTGTAAATATGGATAAGATTAAGCCTATTCAGAATTTTAGTGCATTTGATGCAGATTATGTACAATATTATAAGAAAGCTTGTAAACTCAAAGATAAAGATGCTTGTAATGAGTTAGGAGATGTCTACCAGTATGGGAAATCTGGTTCTGTTGACTATGAAAAAGCAGTACTTTTTTACAAACAAGCATGCAAACTTGAAAGTCCTGCTGGATGTAATAATCTTGGTTATATGTATGACCATGGCTTAGGAATAAAGAGACATGAATGGCATGCCATAAGACTCTACCAACAAGCTTGTAAGCATGGAGAGATGGAAGGATGCTACAACTTAGGTTCCATGTACTACCATGGAGAAGGGGCTAAGCGAAACTACTATAAAGCTGCAAGTTATTTTAAAAAAGCGTGCAATGCAGGAGTCCCACAAGCCTGTAATGATTTAGGGTATATGTATGAACATGGAAAACATGTACGAAGAGATATTCAAAAGGCACTCTCTCTTTATTATGATGCTTGTGACATGGGTGAAGCTTCAGGGTGTAATAACTTAGGCTACATGTATGAGATGGGAAAAGGTGTTAGAAAAGACAGTATGAAAGCTGAAAGATACTATACCGCAGCATGTAATTTAGACGATGCTCCAAGTTGTGATAGATTAGGAGCTGTATTTGGAAGAAGAGTTGAACGTATCAAAAGTAATGCAGATTTAGATGTTGCACGTAAAGCATGTAAACATAATAATGGAACGATGTGTTATAAGCTTGGGCTCTATCATGAAAAAAATGAAGATGATGAGGCAGCACGTGAGTTATTTAAAAAGGCGTGTGACTTAGGACAGAGTGCCAGTTGTAAACATTTGGGTGATTTAGAACGTCTAACTGTAGATTAGGTTTAAAAAAGATGGATTAATTATCCATCTTTGAATCTTCACTCTCTTCAGACTTTTTCAATACATAGGTTGTAAAGAGTGGACCTATTAACTCATGTATAATCGTAGTGGCAATAATAATATTTAAAATAAGTGGTGCCATGAGTTCAAATCCTACTTCATTTTGTAAAGAGAGTGTTAAACCAATGGCAATTCCTGCTTGAGGAAAAAGGGCAATACCCAAATAGTTTTGTATAGATTTTTCTGCTCCTGAAAGTTTTGCTCCTATCCATACACCTGTTATTTTCCCTAAAATTCTGAATAGTACATAAACAATAATAACAAAAGGCATGGTTAAAAGAAAGTTGATATTTAGGTGCATGGCAGAGAGGGTGAAGAAGAGTAGAAAAATAATATCTTTAAGATGTTTATCAAACTCCTCTTTAACCAAACAGAATTCATTGGATAAATTTGCCATTACTACCCCCATCACTAACGCTGAAAAAAGAGGGTTTAATCCCCACTGTTCACTCACACTATAGAGAATAAATATCATACCTAAGGTAGAGGTAGTTTTTATGCTGGGTTGCTCAACAAAAATTCTGTCAATGAGTTCAGAGATAATGGCAGCAGCAGCACCCACAAGAAGACTAAGAACAGTAATCCAAAATAGAGAGAGGATGATGTCTATATTAAAAGATTGACTTCCCATAAGTGAAGAGGTTCCCGTTACTATAAAAGAAAAAAAAATCAAGGCGATAGCATTATCTACAGCAACAACAGAGAGTAGAAATGAGCTAAATTTCCCCTTAGCTTTTAGTTCATGAATAATGGCTAAAATGGTTGCAGGTGCTGTAGCTGAGGCTAAACCTCCAAAAAGAAGGGCAATGGGTAAGCGTTGATCCTCTGCAAAACCAAGACCTAAGAGGTCAAAAAGAAGATAAAAACTGCCACCAATAAAAAGAAAAGTAAAAAATGTTTCAAAGAGAGAGACACAAGCAATCTGTTTCCAAACTTTTTTAATCACATGATACTTAAGATTGGCTCCAACTAAAACAGCAATAAGGGAGAGTGATAAGTCTGTAATAATATGGGTCTCTTCAATAAACTCATAGCTTATTACCCCTAATACCTCTGGACCAATAATAAATCCTAAAATAAGGTATCCGACCACATTAATTAGACGAAGTTTGGAACTTACCCATTTCATAAATGCTCCAAGAACAAATATGATACCTATATAAAAAAGTGTCTGCATAAAAATCTATAATTCCTGAAGTTTTTTAGTAATGATACAATAATTTAGTAATTATTAACCAAAAAACTTAGAATTTATTATTTATTATGATATTAAATCCTCTTTACTTAACTCTTTAATATCTCTTTTTCCCATAATGGCTAAAAGGGAGCGAATTCCTGTGATTAAAGCTTCATGATAGTTTGCAATGGTTTTTGATTTTTTTGCTACTAAAAACTTAGAACGTTTCCCTTTATCCATGGTTGCTAACCCTACAGGGCATTGATGTCCTCCTGCTCCTGAGCAGTGTCTGGCACGGATACATCCTGCACTTATCATAAAACCCCTAGCAATATTAATAAAGTCAGCACCATAGGCAAAGAGTTCGATTGCATCATCAGGTGTTAGAACCTTTTCACTGGCAATAAGTTTTACCTTGTCTCTAACTCCATCTCTTTTTAGTTCATCTACTACAATATCAAGTGAATCTTGTATCGAGATTCCTACCCTGCTCATCATCTCTCTTGGAGCTGTGGCAGAGCCACCATCTCCACCATCTATGGTTAAAAAGTCAGGGTAGGGTTTTCCCTCTTTTACTCTCTTTTTAATCTCTTGAGAGTACTCTTGAAAGTTTTCTCTAGTAGAGATAACAATTTTGACTCCTACAGGTTTTTCAGAGAGTTTTTGTAGCTCTCCTACAAAGTCAAATAGCTCTTCTATAGTAGAAGCATAGGGGAAACGGTTGGGACTATAGAGAGGTTTTCCCTCTTCTACACCTCTATAGTAGGCAACTGATGCAGTAACTTTTTCTGCTAGTAGTTTACCTCCAGTCTGTTTGGCTCCTTGGGCTATTTTTATCTCGGTCATTTTACAAAACTTCATAACCTTTTGGTAGCGAAGTCCATCAAAATTACCATCTTTGTCTTTGACTCCATAGAGTCCTGAACCAATCTGTAGAACAATGTCTGGAATATTATTTAGTGGTTTTTGAGGGAAAAACTCTAAGGGTTGTTCCCAGTCAATACGGTAAAGTAGCATTTTATTTGCATCAAAGCTATAGGTCTCTTTCTCTTTGGAGCGAATAACCATACTCTTGTATAAATCAATAGCTATATATTCATTGAGTAGAAGTTTTACAATTTTAAATATGCCTTTAGAAAAGAGAGTTCCCTCTTTAATGGTTAAAAAACGGTTCTCATCAGGGTCATCACTACACTGGTGACTTTTTAGAAAATTTGAGGTTAAGGAGCCTTCTCCTGTATTGATAGGGAAGTTACCATAGTACGCTCCTTGGGCAAAGGCTCGTGTAGCTTCAGGACTGATGGCACCATCACTCATGGCTGACCTACCTATGACACTTTTGGTCACAAAAGGCTGAGGATGTCGCTCTCCAAAAGTTACACTTAGGTTACTGTTTACTTCATCGTCATTAAGGACAAAGTTAGCATGACGAAAAAAGTTATGGTTTTGACCATAAGGCTTACTTAGCCCATAGGGTCTTGTTAATGAAAATGAGTACATAAGTGACTTTTGATGTGAGGCTTTATTGACCCAGTCTACTTTTTCATAAGAGTCATAGTAGGTTTCATCTCCAAAGTACTGACGCATAGGGTCACGAAGTAGACGAAAGAAATAACGCATTCTTCCAATAAGTGGGTAGTTAATAAGTAGCTGATTGGTTCTTTGGATAAATCTATCATAAATAAATATATTAATTAAGACAAAAAGTATAAGAATCGCTACTACTTTGAAAAAAAGATTCCATTGATGAACTAAAAGGTTCTGACTAAAATTTAAAAGTGCTTCCATCGCTTATTTCTCTTTTCCAAAAATAACTCTATCTAACGAGAACTCTCCTGCTCCATAGGAAGTAAGAATAGAGAGAAATAGAAAGTAATATAGAGGTACCTCAAAACCATTATCGGCTACAGAGAAACCATTGGATATATGTACAGTAAGTACAGCAATAACCATTATAATCATAAGAGGAATCGTAATAAGCCTAGTGAAAAGACCCAAAAATAACAGTAGAACACCTAAAATCTCAATAGAAGCTGTCAAGAGTGTCATAACTGGTGCAAGTGGAATCCCTAGTGAGCTAAACCACTCTGCTGTGGTGTCAAAATTTCTCCACTTTGTTAAGGCTGGTTCATAAAATCCATAGGCAAGAACAATCCTTGCAAATAGTAGGGAAAAACTCTGAAAGTAGTTAAGCAAAACAGACAACTCTAAATAAAAATCTTTTAAACGCATTGTAATATTTCCTGAAATAGTAGTTTTAAATGTAATAGTATCAAAACTCTATTGTGTTTTCTTCTCAAAAAGGAAATAATCTAGTGAAAATTTACCAGCTCCATGTGATGTAAAAATAAATAGAAACAACATATAATAAAGAGGTATCTCAAAGCCATTATCTCCAGCTGAAAAACCATGAACTAAATGCACGGTCATAATCGCCACTACCATAATGACCATAAGTGGTATAGATATAAGTCTAGTAAAGAGACCTATGGTCAATAACACTACGCCTAAAATCTCAGAGGATGCAGCCATATAAGCGTTAAGTGTTGGAAATGGTATGCCCATAGAATCAAACCACTCAGCTACAGCTCCGATATCTTTCCATTTTAGAAGGGCTGGTTCTAAAAAACCATATGCAACTGCAAACCGTGCCAAAAGAAGGGAAAGAGATTGAAAGTTTTGTAAAATGTTTTTTGAGAGGGTATGAATTTTTGCTAACATGATATGTCCTTTTGTAGGTCGAGGTGTCCTCACCTCGAAAAATATCCAAATATTAAATAAACTTCTTGGAATCGGAGACTTTAGTCCCGAACAATGCGAGGCTAAAGCCATCGGTTCCTAGTTTTTCAAGAAGTCTAATTTATTTTGGATTTATAGAAGAAAAATTATTTCCCTCCACCACATTTTCCTGCACCACATTTCATAGGGGTACTACTCCCACATTTACCTTCACCACATTTTGTTGTGTTGTTGTCTGAACTTGCTGTTGCATAGGTTGTTGTAAATGCTATCATTCCGAGTAGTAAAAATGAACCTAAAATTAATTTTTTCATCGTGTATCCTTTAGTTAGTTATGTTCAAATTATAGCAGTATATTATAATTACTTATGTAATAAATGTTACATATTTTATATTTATTCAGCTTCTCTTCTCAATCTATTTAAAGATTGTCTAGTAATCCCCAAATATGAAGCGATATGCTGTTGAGATACTCTTGTAAATATATCTGGGAAATAGCTCTCTAGTATCTCTAAACGCTCTTTAGCACTTTTGGTCAGTAGTGTTAAGGTTCTGTCTCGTGTGGCACAGTAAGCATCTTCTGCTACTTTTCTAGCAAACATTTGCCATTTGTCATCACTCTCATAGAGTTTAAATAGGTCAGCCTTTGTAATGGTCATAAGCGTACAATCTTCCATCACTTCAAAGGCAAGTTCAGCTGATTGATTTCTTAAAAAAGAGGCATAGTCAACTACGCAAACATCAGATATCATACGATGCTCCATTACCTCGTCGTTAAGGTAGTAAAATGCCCATGTAAAATCTTTACCATCTTCTTCCATCTTAAAGGAACGTACAACTCCTTTTACAATAAAGTTTATCTCTGCTGGAATATCTGAAGAGCCATAGATAAACTCACCTTTTTTATATGAATAGGGCTTAAAGAGTTTCATCATCTCCATCCAATCTTCATCATTTAGGGGTATGAAACTGTTGATGTATCCTTTTAATGTTTGCATGGTTCTTATCCTTTTTTAATGTTGAGAGTTTTGTTTGGGTTTAGTATAGCACTTTTAAAATAATGAGATGATAATTTTATCTAAATAATAATTTTTATTGTTTACTAATTATTATTAAAGTTTTAAAAGGCTATACTTCCTTAACGAAAAAAATTATCGTTTAATAAAAAATATAAGGAATATAAAATGAGACAGTATGAAACATATAAATGTAACAAATGTGGTAACGAAGTAGAGGTTCAAGAAGTTGGTGGTGGAACACTGGTTTGTTGTGGGCAAGATATGGAGATGGTGACAGAAAATTTAACAGCTGTTAATCTTATGAAAGCTTTTGCAGGTGAAAGTCAGGCACGAAATAAGTATGAATTTTTTGCTGATGTAGCATACCAAGAGGGTTTACATAGAATAGCACGACATTTTCAAGAGGCAGCAAACAATGAAAAGTACCATGCTATGGCAGAGTTTAAAGCATACAATAAGTTAGTAAATGATGTAGAGTTAGACAGTACAAAGAAAAACTTGACTTATGCAGCTGATGGTGAACGATATGAACATGAAGAGATGTATCCTAATTTTGAAGCGATTGCCAAAGAGGAAGGTCTTAAAGATATTGCCAGACTTTTTAGAGCCATTGGAAAAGTAGAAGTAGAACATGAGCGAGAGTACTTAGCACTAAAAGAGGCACTTGAAGCAGAAGGATTCTTTGACAGTGAGAACAACGAAGAGTATATCTGTGAAGTGTGTGGTCATGTGCATAGAGGTAAAAAAGCACCAAAAGTTTGTCCTTTATGTAAAGCTGGACAAGAGTATTTTAAAAAGGTATCTGACGATATAACCGTTGGATAAGATATAAACTATGTGAAAGGATTTATTATGGCAAAAAGAGGAAATTCGATTATAAAAGGGTTAGAAATTAATGATATTATCACCACTCTTAACAAAGCTTATGCTGATGAGTGGTTGGCGTATTATCAGTACTTTATAGAAGCTAAGGTGATAAAAGGAATTATGAAAGATGCAGCCATAGCAGAGCTGACCCAACATGCAAATGATGAGTTACGACATGCCAATATGGTAGCAGATAGAATTTTACAGTTAGGAGGTACTCCGTTACTTAACCCTAAAGATTGGTTTAGTCATAGCAATTGTGGATATGAAGAGCCAAATAACTTTGATGTGGTGAGTATTTTAGAAGACTCCATAAAGGGTGAGCAGTGTGCCATCTCTATCTATTCTAATTTGGCTGATATGACAAGAGATAAAGATATTGTAACCTATGACCTAGTGAGTGAGATTTTAGCTGATGAAGTTGAACATGAAGAGGATTTACAAGCTCTCTATGATGATATTACTGAGTTTGTTAGCGACTTAAAGAGAAGTATTCAGGGTTAAGGGTAATGGCTATGAAGTTAGGTCTATAAATTTAGAGAGTTTATGGAACCTAACTAAAGGAGTCTCTATTTTTCACTTAACTCTTTAAATTCATACTGCTCTTCATCATAATACTCAATTTTTCCATGTTTAAGGTCATAGTGCCATCCATGTAAAAAGAGAGAACCTTCTTCCACTCGTCTTTTTACAGCTGGATAGGTCAGTAGATTTTCAAGCTGAAAAACAACGGAAATTTTTTCTGTATAACGTACAATTTCCTCTTGAGGTTGTCCTTTCATTGAGAGTAGGGCTGCACGTTTCGCACTCTCTCCTAGCTCTAGCCATTTAATGGTGTGTAGATTTTCATCGGTAGGTTCTATTTTTTTGAAAAGTGCTGAAATAGCACCACATTCAGAGTGACCACAGACAATAATGTCGGTAACCTCTAAAACCGAAACAGCATACTCTATGGCAGATGCTGTAGCATGATAATCAACATCTGGATTATAAGGTGCTACAAAGTTTCCAATATTTCTAGCTATAAATAGGTCACCTGGTTTTGAGCTGGTGATGAGTTCTGGCATAACCCTAGAGTCACTACACCCTATAAAAAGTGCTTTTGGGTTTTGTCCCTCTTCAACTAAATGTTTAAATCGTTCTTTGTTTTTTTTAAACTTAACCAACTGAAAGTCATTATGACCCTCAATAATTGTTTTTATATTATTCATAATCATCTATTGCCCTTTTATTTTCTTAGCATTTTTTGGTGAGGCATTTTGCCACAATTATCGTTAAGTTGTGGGTATAGTTGTCAATCTATACCCTATACCTGAAATGTTTTCCACAAAATCACCTTCTAATTTTTTGCGTAAAACTCTAACAAGCGAACGCAAGGCATCCATACTCATTCCCTCATATGCCCAAATGGTGTTTTCTATCTCCTCATAATTTACAACTCTTTGTCTATTTGTAGCTAAGAGATGCAGTAGCAGTTGTTCATTTTTTGTAAGTTTCACGATATTATTGTTGATGAATAAGCTCTTATTTAAAATATCATAAAGCGTTACTTCATTTATATTGACAACATTGCTCTCTTTTTCGTTTAAGTAATCTAACGAGAGTGATAATGCCTTTTGTAGTTTTGCAGAAGTAATGGGTTTAACAATATATTTTATAAGTTGTAACTCGACAGCTTGTAGCAGATAGTTGGTCTCGGTATGTGCAGTAGCGATGATAACAGGGGTCTCTTTATCTTCTTTTCTAATCTCTTTAGCCATATTTAAACCATTCATCTTTGGCATTTTAATATCTGAAATGATGATGTTGGGTCTGTTTTTTCTATAGACCTCTAAAGCTTCTAACCCATCTTTAGCTTCTAAAACATTATCACAGATACGAGAGAGATACTCCACAGCATTTTGCCGTATCATCTCTTCATCTTCGACATAGAGAATGGTTAGGTTTTTTAGTTTTGTTGTCATGGTTTACCTTAAAGAGTATAAAGATAGAATATTAACATGATAAACCAAATGTACACCCTAAAAAATCACTACAACATAGATGAGCAAACAACAGTAACAGCCATGATTGAGCTTTATGATGACAAGCTTATGTTAGAGTACCAAATATTAGGTGATTTGTCTCATTATCATTTTCCAAAACAAACTAAACAAGAAAGAGCTAATGAGCTATGGCTAGATACTACTTTTGAACTTTTTATAGCTCCTGAAAACAGTGTTGAGTATTGGGAGATTAATATCGCACCCTCAACGCAGTGGAATGTTTATCATTTTACGAGCTATAAAGAGGGTATGAAAGAGTCAAATATTATCTCTCAACCTACTATTAAAACGTATGAATATCATAATGAATATAGACTAACTTTTGAGAGTAGTGTTCCAAAAGAGTATTTTGACCAAGCATCGCATATTAACCTTTGTGTGATTCTTTTAGACCAAAAAGGAGTACGACATTTCTACTCTATAAAGCGACGAGAGGGGTCTCCTGATTTTCATGATAGAGCCTATTTTATGACACTAAAAGAAGAGGTTAAGGTAAAATAGAATCTTTATCTAACTTTTTATTATCAATAGATTCTCTATACTCTTCATAAGTTGGTCTTGCCATTGGGTTTTCTCCGTGTGATATTCTTGCATTGTCTCGTTCTGTCTGGGTTGAGAGATGACTATCAAATATATTCTCCTGTTCATACGCCCATTGACAACCTACTAGTGTTAAAGTTAGAAGGAGTATTGTGATTGTTTTTTTACTTCTCATTTTTTACCTTTCTAAATCTAAGTCCTTGATAGTGAAATATACCATCTTTTACATAAATAGTCTCTCTTTTATTTCGTCCTAAACCTTCAACTATGGCTTCATGGTCATTAACAACTCTTAAAATATCAACCATCTTTTCTCCTGATTTTAGCTCTACTTCAAGTACAGGAAAACCATCTTCTACTTTTGCTGTTACTCGCTCTATCTGAAAATTTTTAGGTTCGAGTTGATTGATGATTTGATAGCTTCCTAAATATTTTTTCCAAGCTTTAGTAATGGGCTTAGGTTCGACTTTTACTCCTGCTATAAATCTACTTTGATTCATATCTCCTATGAGTAAGTTTTCTCCATCTATGGTCTGTGTGTAGAACTCTATTTTATCTAATTGGTCATCACTTAGAGGGATGAAGCTCCAGAGTAAGTATTTAGCTTTATATCTGTTTTTCTCATCTCTTTTTAGACTAAAATTTCCATTAGCTGAGTAGCCTACATAGTGACCATCTGATTTTTTCTCTACTTTTACTTTTCCAATAATAGAAGCGTACACTCCTTCAAAATTTGAACCCTTTTTTACATTTCTATTTTTTGTTATAACTTTTGGAATTTTTTTACCAGTTTTAGTTTCATAAGCTTTTTTTAGCATGGTATTAGCTATATTTTCAGGTGTTCCTTCAGCACTATTGGTAAGTACAACAACAGCCAGTTTTGACTTTGGAGCTACCGAAAACATTGACCTATGAGCTGTTGTTGCTCCACCATGACCATAGACAATATTCTCTTTTCCTAAAGTCTCATCATCTACAAACCAAGAGAGACCAATTTTAGTACCCATATCAAGGGCTACATCTCTGTTTTGAACCTCAAACATCTTTTTAAGTGTACTCTCTCTTAAAACCTCTTTGTTGTTAAATCTTCCCTTCGCATTAACCATCATGGCTAAATGACTCAAATCGCCTACCGTTGTCCCTAAAGCACCAGCAGGAATTTGACCAATAGGGTACTCTGTAGTCTCTTCATTATCTATATAACTTTTAGAACCATTTGACATATCCATTTTAAAGTCTGAATGTTTCATCTCTAACGGTTTAAATAGCCTGTTTCCAATATATGAAGCATAAGATACTCCTGCCGTCTTTTCAAGAGCATGACCTAAAAGAGTGACCCCAAGGTTAGAGTAGCTCAATATCTTATTGGGTGGATAGGCTACATACTCATCTTTTATTAGTTTAACATGCTCTGTATAGTTCGTAGGATGTAATGAAAACATCCCATCTAACCAATCCCCAGGAAGCCCTGAATGGTGAGTCATAATGGTTCGAGGGGTAATCACATTAGTAGAGCCAAAACGACTCTTTATAGAAAACTCAGGAAGATAGATTTTAAGAGGTTTGTCTATGTCCATCTTTCTCTCCTCTACAAGCTTCATAACACCCATACCTGTAAAAAGTTTGGTAATAGACCCTGCCCAGTAGCGTGTATCAGCTGTTGCTTTTACACCATTTTTTTTATCGGCATAACCAAAACCTTTTTGCCAAACTATTTGTTGGTCATCAACCAAGGCAACAGAAAGACCAACAATATTATTTTCTTCCATCTGTTTTTTTATATACCAATTCATATACTCTTTGACGTGTGAATAGTCACCTTTTTTTATACTTTTTGGTGGTTGTGGTGCTTTAGTGGTGGTACAAGCTGTGAAAATAGTGAGTGAAGCTATGAGAGATATAATAGATATGCGTTTCATGTTTAACCCTTGATTGTTTATATTTTAAAGTTTAGCAGAATTAAATGAGGAGAAAATGAGGAAGATTTGTAGTCTATTTAATTCTATCAATAATCAGTTTCTCAAATCCATTTTATAGTAAAAAAGTCTTTGACATCGTCAAATAGTGGCATTATAATCGACTATATAAAGCTCTAACTGACTGTTGACGACTAGTAGGGTATATTTTAGATATTATCTCTTCGTTAAGATTCTCTTTTAAAAACTCTTTAGTTACCAGTCTTTGACATCGTCAAATAGTGGCATATAAGCTATCATCTTGGTCAAAGCCCAATTTTTATTATGGGTAGTTGTGAGTAGTTGCAGAAACTCTTCAGGATTATAGTTTGTATCCCAATTAATTTTTTCAATGGCATTGATAAGTGAGATTTTACGCTCTTTTGAGTAGTGTTCTATGTCTCTAAAAACAGTCATTTCTCATTGCCTTTTTGTTTTGATTATAGTATAAAGTTCTTAAGAATATATAGAGACTATTACCCTCTCATTTTTTTCAGATAAAATATAACGACCTAACAAAAGAGAAAAATAAATATTAACGCTTAACTTATAACTTTTCTTGAAACCAAAGCCGTTTTGTAGCATAATTGCGTCAAAAAGGATAATTAATGAAACAATATCACTACCCAATAGTTCTAGCACTGCTCGGAACACTCTGCTTTGCAGACTCAAACACTATCTCCGATAGAGAGATTCAATCACTCTATGATGGTGCAAAAGAGATGGAGATGCTCAATCGTTCTATGGAGAGAGGGATGCAACTTCACAATCAAACGCTTACTCAACCTATTGAAACAGAAATTAATGAAGAGACCATACTCTCAGGAGAGAATAATACAATACCTGGCTTTAAAGAGGAGTCTGACCACTTCTACTATGAAGAAATTATTCCAAACTATCAAAACACTAAAGTAGAGATTAATACAGAGGGTAATACTGTTATTATTTCAACCAAAACAACCCAAAAAGAGGAGAAAGAAGAAGCAAATGGTATGAATGTTGTCAAATCTACAAGTAGTAGTAAGATGGAACTAACACTCCCTTACAATGCTGATATGAATACAGTTCAAAAAAGTTATGAAGATGGAATTGTGCAGATTACTGTTTCGAAGAAACCAGAGTTCATCGATAAATAATTTAGAACACTCTACTAAGTATAGATAATGAAAACACTACCCCCCGAATGGCAAAAACAAAGAGCCGTACTAATGGCTTTTCCCCATAAAGATACCGATTGGAACAGTGATTTAAAATCGGCACTTGTTCCCTTTATACGCATAGCACAAGCGATTGCTTATGCTCAACCAGTATATATTATTTGTGATGACAAAGATGATATTTCAGATTTGTTTTGTTCTACAAGAAATATGAGTTTTATAGAGATACCTACTAACGACACTTGGATTCGGGATTTTGGGTATATCTCTATAGTTGAAGATGGGGAAGTGAAACTTTTAGACTTTACATTCGATGCTTGGGGTGGCAAGTTTGAATCTGCTTTAGATAATGAAGTTAATAAGGTTTTACATAAAAAAGGTTATATGGGTACAACCCCACTAGAAAGCATAGATTTTGTCTTAGAGGGTGGGGCGATAGAGTCTGATGGTTTAGGAACCATTATGACTACAACAGCCTGTTTGTGTAATAAAAACCGTAATGGTGGACTCTCTAAAGATGAGGTTGAAGAGAAACTAGCAGAGTATTTGGGAGCCAAAAGGGTACTTTGGCTTGACCATGGTTATTTAGCAGGAGATGATACCGATAGTCATATTGATACTTTGGCTCGGTTTGTCTCTTCTGATACTATAGCTTATGTTCAATGTAAAGATGTAAAAGATGAACACTATGGTGAACTTAAAAAAATGGAAGAGCAGTTAAAAGAGTTTAGAACTTTAGAAGGAGAGCCTTATAGTCTTTTTCCTTTGCCTATGCCAAGTGCTAAATATAATCAAGATGGGAGTCGCCTTCCTGCAACGTATGCTAATTTTTTAATTACTAATGGGGCTTTGGTCTATCCTACCTATTCTGATGAGGAAGATGAGTATGCTCATGAAATTTTTAAGATACTTTTTCCAAATAAAGAGATAATTCCTGTGGAGTGTAGTCGTTTAATTGAAGAGGGTGGAAGTCTGCACTGTTCAACGATGCAGATACCATTTTGATTTTTAACGTCTTTTGCTACCAAAGTTTTGTGTCCAATAGGTACCATAGGTACTCTCTGATTCTATAACAAGGGCAACACCTACTTCTGTGTAATTTGGACTCATAATATTTGCACAGTGTCCAGGACTCGCCAACCACGCTTCCATAACTTCTTCTAGTGTCTGTTGTCCCCCTGCAATGTTCTCACCTACAGAGTAGTAGTTGCTGTATCCGTTAGCAACAATTCTTTCATAAAAGATACTTGGTTTACCATTCCCTGTTAAGTCGTACTCTGTACCAGAACCATAATGGGAAAAAGTATCACTCTTAGCTAAGTCTGTACTATGTTCAAGTGCAGAAGCGTATAAGTCGTCATTCCAGTATAGTCTAGGAGAAGGACCAACTACGCCACGACTGTCATCATTAGGGTAACAGTCCCTTTGTACGGAACGAGCCTTGTTTATAGCGTCTAGTAGCTCTTGTTGGTTAACAGTAATATCTAATTGTCTATCTTCTACTCCAGCAATAGCAGATGAATTGCTAGTTACACTATTGTCTGTTGGACCACAACCTATGATTAGTAGGGAGGTGAAGATTACTGATAAGAGTTTTATTTTCGATATTGTGTTAATAAACATTGTTTTCTCCTTGTGCTTAATAGAAGTATAACGATATTTAACTTAAAATAATATTTAACAAAATAAAATAATTTAAAATATTATTTTAAGAATAAGTAAATTATATCCATTTATGATAAAATATACTAAAAAGTAGATAGATGAAACTAGCATTGATTCAAAAAAAGTATTTAAGTAATAAAAAAGTAACGATAGAAGAGACTGTCAAAGATATAAAAATAGCTTCAGATAATGGAGCAGAGTTGATTGTTTTACAAGAGTTGCATCAAAATGAGTATTTTTGTCAAAGTGAAGATGTAAAGTTTTTTGATTATGCTTCATCGTGGGAAGAGGATGTAGCCTTTTGGTCAATGGTGGCAAAAGAGCATAGAGTCGTGTTGGTTACTTCTCTTTTTGAGCAACGTACAGCTGGACTCTATCATAACACAGCAGTTGTTTTTGAAAAAGATGGAAGCGTGGCAGGGAAATATAGAAAAATGCACATACCTGATGACCCTGGGTTTTATGAAAAGTTCTATTTTACCCTTGGTGATTTGGGCTTTGACCCCATTGAAACTTCAGTAGGAAAGTTAGGAGTTTTGATTTGCTGGGACCAATGGTATCCTGAAGCTGCACGGTTAATGACCCTTAAAGGGGCTGAATTACTCATTTACCCTACTGCCATAGGTTGGTTTGATGAAGACAGCAAAGAGGAGCAGAGTAGACAGCTTGATTCTTGGGTAACCATTCAACGTTCCCATGCCATTGCCAATGGTATTCCTGTTTTGTCTTGTAACAGAGTGGGGTTTGAAAAAGACAGTTCAGAAGTCATGAAGGGTATACGATTTTGGGGGAACTCTTTTGTTTGTGACCCACAAGGTGAGGTAATAGCAAAGGCAAGTTCTGACGATGAAGAGATTTTATATGCCAATATTGACCACAGTAGAACCAAAGAGGTTCGTGATATTTGGCCATTTTTACGAGATAGACGTATTGATGCTTATGGTAACTTGTTAAAACGCTATTGTGATTAGAGGGAAATTCTATATTTATATTTATTATAATCTGATAGAATATTTAAAAAGAGATAGGAGTGATTAATGAGTTATGAAGTATCAAAAGTAGAAAAAGGGGTAGATGTTCCTTTTAAGAAACCAACAGCAGAATTTTATGAAGCTATAGGTGGAGAAGAGGGGATGAAAGCTTTAATGTATGATTTTTATGACATTATATATGAGAGTGATATTGCACACTTTTTCCCACAAGATGAAGATGAATTTCATAAAGTAAAAGTAAAAAATACCAAATTTTTTGTACAGATTTGTGGTGGACCAAAGGTATATGAGGGTGAAGCAGGGGGTATGAACCTTGATGAGTTTATGATTCGACTTCATGATGATTTCTCTATTACAGAAAAGGCACGTTATGAGTGGTTAGGATGTATGGAAGAAGCATTACGAAAAGTAGATATGGAACAAAGGATTAAAGATGACTTTTGGGCATACTTGGAAAGCTTTTCAAAATTAACAGTGAACTCTTTTTCTGATGGTTCTGTCTATTATGCTGAATATAATCCTGGACAATAGGAGATTTATTTAGATTAAACACTATCTATGATAAACTATTTCTTTAAGTTTAAGGAGTATGTTTTGGATAAAGAGTTTAAACATTTTGAATTTCATGGAAATGCCAAAGAGTATTTTCGTATTTGGATAGTCAATATTGCTTTGACTATCTTAACCTTTGGTATCTACTCTGCTTGGGCAAAAGTGCGTACCAATCGTTATATGTATGCCAATACTTACTTAAACGGTTCAAATTTTGAGTACAATGCCGACCCTGTTCGTATTTTAATTGGTCGAATTATTGTCTTTACTTTTTATATTTTGTTTATAATCTTTGGGCAACACTTGATGATGTTTGAAGTAGCCGCAGGAATAGCCATTCTTGCTTTTTTAGCCATGCCATGGCTTATACGTCAGGCAGTAAGCTTTAAACTTAGAAATACCTCTTATCGTCATGTTCCTTTTCGTTATGTAGGTAGAACACGTGATTTTTATGCTTTCTTTTTAACGCATGGACTTCTTAATATTTTTACCCTCTTTTTAGCTTTTCCTTTTTCCTATGTACGATTTAAAGAGTTGGTTCTTCGTAATTCACGTTATGGACAGGGAGAGTTCGATTTTAAAGGAAAAGTACAATCGGTTTATGAGATATATTTTTCTATTATAGGTTGGATGATGCTCGTAGCCATAGCTTTAGGAGTTGTTATGGCACTTCTATCTGGTATTGCATTAGAGAGTAGTGGAGTTGGGCTTGAAAGTATTGCTTCATCAGGAATGTTAGGCGATGAAAATGCCAATGCAGAGGATGTTGCACCCATGGTAACAGGGTTGGTATCTATACTTATGATTTTTATCTATTTGCCATTAATATTTGGACAAAAAGGTTTGAGTGATGCGTATTTTTCTAATTATGTAAGAAACCATACATCTTTAGAAACAGCACCATTTAGAGGAGATATTAATATATTTAAATTGGCTTGGATTTCTATCTCTAATGTTTTTGCTATTATCTTTTCCTTGGGGCTACTTTATCCATGGAGCCAAATACGCTACTTAAAGTATAAATTGGAACATACCTCTTTTTCCTGTCAAGATTATGAGCAGTTTGAGTCTTTTGGTTATGAACAGGGTACAACAGTAGGTGAAGAGATGATGGACTTTTTTGATATAGATATAGGATTATAAGATGATTATAGAAGCACTACTATATGATGGAAAAAGCTCTAAAGAGCATAAGGTAGAGATTGAGTTTACAGCCAATCGTCGAGTTGTGATACTTTCACATGATATTGATGTCTCTCTTGATGAAGTTGAGATAGAGTCCCGTCTGGGAAATACGCCACGTGTCATAGAGTTTGATAATGGTATACGTTGTAAAAGTAAAGAGAATGATAAAATAGATAAAGTTCTAAAAAAGTTTGGTTTGAGTAAATCAAAAGCTTATAAAATAGAGAGTTCTTTAGGATTAACAATAGGTTCGGTTCTTGTAACTATTGGTTTTATATGGTTTATGTTGACAACAGGCTCTACGTATACAGCCAATGCTTTAGCCTCTATATTGCCAAAAAGTACCCTTGATAAAGTCAGTGATATAACCATGGAGCAGTTAGAAGACAACTATTTACATCCATCAAAACTAAGTGATCGCCAAAAACGGATTATTCAAGGACATTTTGATAGATTAACCAAGGGTGAGACAAATTATAAACTACATTTTCGTTCATCTCCACAGATAGGACCAAATGCTTTTGCTTTGCCCTCTGGAGATGTTGTGTTAACTGACCAGCTTGTAGCTCTTAGTCAAGATGATGACTTTAGAGATATTTTAGGTGTTTTGGCTCATGAAAAGGGTCATGTTGTTAGAAAGCACTCTTTACGTATTGCCATAAAAACAGGTATTTCTGGAGCTATTATTGGGTATATTACAGGGGATGTATCTGTTCTTGCTTCAACCATCCCTACAGTACTAATAAATAGTAGTTATAGCCGAGAGTTTGAACATGAGGCTGACGAGTATGCTGTTAAAGAGTTAAAGATGATGAATGTTTCTACCGAGTATATTGCGAAACTTTTTGAGATGTTAGATAAAAAATATGGGAAAGATGGTAACAGTAGCAGTGATATTATGGGTATGTTTGCCTCTCATCCATTAACTTCTGAGCGTATTGATTATTTTAAATCTTATATTAAATAATTAATAAAAAATATTAATAAGATTATTGGTTATTTTCTTCTATACTAAAGTAATATATTTTACTAGGAGAAAGAATGACATCTACAAAACTATTAGCCAGTCTTGGTTTGGCTGTTTTACTTATGGGAGGTTGTGTTCAAAGACCAACTGAAATAAACTACCCAAAGGATATTAAGCAGCCTACACTATCACAGTATGAATTGAATGTGATTGCTGAAAAAATTTATCAAAATGAGACATCTGGAAACCCTAAGAACCTTATGTTTTGGTCAACAAATGAAGATTTTGCTTCTTTAGGTATTGGTCACTTTATCTGGTATCCTGCTGGTGCAGTAAAACGTTTTGATGAGACTTTCCCTCTGATGATTGATTACTATATAGCTAAAAAAGTAGAGATTCCTTCTTGGTTATATCGTGCACGAAAAACTGGTGCTCCATGGAAAAATAGAGCTATTTTTGAAGCTGCAAGAGGAGATAAAGAGTTTCAGCAGTTAAAGAACTTATTAATGAATACAAAAGCTTTGCAAACACAGTTTTTCTTTGATAGACTTCATGCCTCTATTCCAGAAATTGCACAACATGTAGCTCCTCGATATAGAAAACATGTTGTTGATAACTATAATGCTTTGGCAGCGACACGAGGTGGTTTATATCCGTTAATTGATTATATAAACTTTAAAGGTAAAGGTATTAAAGCTACTGAGCGTTACAACAATCAAGGTTGGGGGCTACTTCAAGTTTTAAAAAATATGAGACCAGTTCAAGCTGGACCAGCTGCATTGCAAGAGTTTTCAAGAACAGCTCAGATGATACTTGAACGCCGAGTTAGAAACTCACCACCTGCCAATAATGAGAAACGATGGTTAGCAGGTTGGAGAGCTCGTACACGTGGATACGCTACTTCAATATTATAAACTACTTCTCTAGTTCCCATCATTTAAAGATGGGAGTTTTTTATTATGCCTCCTCTCTCCTTTTTTCTTTCATACCTTATTCCATCTCAGCTTATTAATATAAAAGAATATATATAATGGTTTTTTATCGATAAAAAGGAAATATTGTGAAGCAGACAAAATTGATTTTATCTGTACTTATACTGTTCTTTGTTCATGTAAGAGCAGAAAACAATAGTACAGAGTATAAGGATATGAAGCAACCATTAGCATTGGATGCTTTGAAGAGTGTTGATATGAATCGCAGTGTAGAAAAAACAAAGATGCCTTTAAACATACCTCCTAGAAAAAGCTTATTAGAAGTTGAAGCAGAAGCTCGTGCAATTATTGCTGAAGAGGTTGCAAAGGTAGAGATAGTTAAAGCCAATGCTTTAGCAGTTATTGCTAGAGCTGTAGCCTCAGTAGAGATAGCCAAGATAAGAGAAGATCAACAAAAGGAGAACAACTCAGACCTTTTTTAGCTTAATTATAGAATTTATATTAAAAAAAGTGATAATTATATACACAAAAGAGCAGATTAATGATATAATAAAGTTAAGGGAAATTAAATAGATGTTAAAAACTATTGTTATATAATTGTTTATAAATAAAATTTAACGGAGAAGGTAGAATGAGAGAGATATTACTTGTTAGCATATCGGCACTACTTGGTTATATAATTTTCTCTGCATTTAGTTCTGCCTCAACCTCAGAAGAGGCAGTTAAAAGAATTTTTAATCAGCCTCGTATGGACATAGAAATTCAAGAAGAATTGGCTATTCAAGAACAAAAAGATAAGCTAGAGGCAATAGCGATGGACTATGATTATAAAAATAAAAAAGATGAAATTGAAGCCAAGACACAGATTGAGATTAATAAAAAAAATCAAGAGGCAGAGATTAGTCAAGCAGAGATAGATGCTAAAGAACATACAACGATAGAAAATATAAAAGCAGGTACTAATGTTGCACTAAAGAAACAAGACAACTACACCTATCTTGCTATGGCATTTTTACTCTTTTTAATAGTGGTACTATACTTACGATATCAAAAACATTTAGCACAAATGGAACTTAATCAAAGAAGAGAACAAAACGAGTTACTTGCTAAGAAAGAGTATGCAGAAAAAATTCTTACACTATTGGCTTCTGGTAATCTTAGCTTTGAGACAGAGCGAAAACTTCTAAAAGTACTTGATGAATTAAATGGTCACCATATAGAGAAAAAACCTGATATTATCTATCATCCTAATCCAGAGATTGCACAAATAAATAATGGTTAAAGGTAGAAGTATTATAATTTTAGCTCAAATATATTGTTGTTACTTTTATGATAATAGTTTAATGTGTAACCTAGACGTTGAGCAATGTTATTGACGATGTATAATCCTAGCCCAAAACCACTATTTCTCTTCTCTTCTTGTGTAAATGGTTCTAAATAATAATCAAGTGCATACTCAAGACTTTTTCCTTTAGATATAACTTTAATACTTTTGTTGTTAGCAATAATGGTTGCTTTCTCATCGCTGCTGTATTTGAGAGCATTATCAAGTAGGTTTTTAATTGCTAAAGCAAGGAGCTTAGTATCAGTTAGCAGTGTCTCTTCAGTCGTTGTTATGGTGAGTTTGTCTCTATCACAAAGTAGTAAAGTAATACTCTCTTCAATAATTGAATTGAGATGAGCCTTTTTCATGTGAGGCTGAAAATTTTCGGTTGTAAGTTTTTCAACATATGCCAACTCTTCTATAAGTTCATTCATACGTTCAAAAGCACGAATAAGTGTCTGTTTACTTGTTCCTTCCTCTACCATCTCTATGGCAATACGACCTTTAGTAATAGGTGTTTTTAGTTCATGCATCATGTTTCGCATAAAGAGATTTTTAGACTCAAGTAGAGTACGTATATGGTATATAGCATTGTCAAAACTTTGAGCAATTTTTCCTATTTCATCATTTGATTTTTGAGTGATTTTTATATTCATATTCCCATTTGCAAACTCTTCTATTTGTCTGTTTAATTTTTTAAGAGGAGCAATTTTACGAATAATAGCAATATAAAGAAAAATAAATAGAAGCGTAATTAGAGTAGCTATTAAAATGGTAAGTTGCATACGTAATTTTACAGATTTGGTATCTTTAAGCATGAGGTTATATCCATAACGTTTGAGGTAAATATATTTGTTTTTACCAATAGCAAATATATGTATACGTCCATAGGCAGATTCACTTCCAAATATCTCTTGACTTTTTTGTGATAGAAGAAGACGACTTTCATTATCTGATACAGGTTTAACATGAAAATTTTCATAAAACTCTTCTTTTTTCTCTTGCGTTGGATTAAGCCTAGCTGTAGAGAGTAAAAGGTTTGAAATAAGCTTATATCGAGTAATTTCATCCATTTTTTGTCGCTCTTTGTCCCAAGATATAAATTGAAATAGGGCTATCAATAATAAAGTAAGTACAAGTGTAAAGAGAATATTAATAAATGTTGTAACAGAAACATTTCTTAGTAGACTACGCATAATTATATTTTTTCTGTTAGTAGATATCCTATTCCTCGAACAGGTTTAATATAACTATGTTTACTATCTATTAGAGTGAGTTTATGCCTAATCCGAGAGATAATAACATCAATATTTTTGATAGAACTGTTATCATCAATATGTTCGCTCTCATAAAGAAGCTGTTCTCTTGATACAGCAGAGTTAATATGTTGAATTAAAATGGCTAAAATATCAAACTCTGCTGCAGTAAGCTCTAATAGTACCTCTTTAAAAATAATGTGACGTGCTTTATGATTAAGTTCAAAAAGTTTTTTTGGACTCTTCTCCTTTTTTGCTACATTTGTTCTTCTTAAAATAGTTTTTATACGTGTCACCAGTTCTCTTGGGTCATAGGGCTTTGGCATATAGTCATCAGCTCCTCTCTCCATAGCAATAACTTTGTCGGTGATGTCATCTCTTGCAGAAGAGACAATAATAGGAATAGAGGAGCGTTCTCTAACTTTTGGAATAATTTCAAGTCCATCAATTCCTGGAAGAGTTAAATCTAAAATAAGCAAATCAAAATCATGTTGTGTAAGTAAAGAGAGACCCATATAAGGCTCTTCAGCAGACATAACAGTTATGTCAAATTTGTTAAGATATTCGGTGAGAATTTGAGAAATTTCATAATCATCTTCTATCATTAATATTTTTATGATAATAAATCCTTGGTTAATATGTTTTATTATACCATTTGAAGAGTTAAAATAAAATACCATCAACATTGCTCACGAGAGCTATTACAAAGGAGGTCTAAATATGTTCTATCAAGGGAGTATATTTCAAAGGAGTTCAATTACATACTTAATCCCGTGAACAATGTTGATGGTACTTTGTGTTTCTTAATTGAATTATAATATTTTTATGTTAATAATAGAACAATGAATAATTAATGAATAGTTAATAGTCTATAATATTATTTTTTAAAAATAAAAATAAGAAATAAAATTAATGTTTAAAATTACATTTTAATTCATTATAATAATGTTATAGTCTGTTTTTAAAAAAAAAGGAGTTTAATCATGAAAACAATGAATTTATCCCTACTTGCCATTATAGCAAGTAGTAGTTTTGTTTATGCAGGTGGAGATATTATTCCACCAGTTTTTGAAGAAGAAGTAGTAGAAGTTCCAGTAGAAC
>JALXFN010000037.1 GCA_027068975.1 Campylobacteraceae bacterium
ATTTATTGGTGGGGAATGTTGTTTTATGAAAGAGAGAAGTTATAGATTAGATACTGTCAATATTACATCGGATTCGAGCTACACCCCCTAATGAGGTTGTGCTGTAAGAGCAGAGTATCATTATTGTTAGGCATCGACTGACACAAAGTAGAACTAGATTTGTAGAAAATTTGGTTCTATTTACAACTCACTAAATAGACATAATCCTTCAATATTTACTTTACTATTTTGAAATTTTAAATTTAAACAATTCAGCAAACTTTACAACATTTTGATATATACTTAAAGATATATACCAAAAAGGAGTGACCCATGACTCAACTAGCCAAAGTATTTCAAAACGGTAGAAGCCAAGCTATCAGAATCCCAAAAGAGTTTAGAGTAGATACTACAGAAGTTTATATAGAAAAAATAGGAGAAACTCTAGTAATACGCCCAAAACCTCAAAACAAGTGGGATAACTTTTTTAATATGTTAGATGAGGTTGATACCTCAGATTTCTTTTTAGAGAGAGTTCAGCCACCACTAGACAACAAGGAGCTTTTTTAATGCTCTATATGCTTGATACCAATATCTGCTCTTACATTATCCGAAACAAACCACAAAGTATAAAAACGAAGCTTCAAGAGGTGGAACAAAATCATACCGTTGCACTCTCTAGCATTGTAGTTTCAGAACTGCTTTATGGAGCAACTAAAAAAGATAGTCCAAAACTTCTGCGAATTGTCTCTGCTTTTATAGATAATTTTATCATCTATGACTACTCTAAAGTTTCAGCACAATCTTATGCCAATATTCGTACTGACTTAGAGAAAAAAGGAGAGATTATAGGAGCAAATGATTTGTTAATCGCTTCTCATGCTTTGAGTCTTGGGGCTGTTTTAGTTACTAATAATACTAGAGAGTTTGAGAGAGTTGAAAAGTTGGTTTTGGAGGATTGGAGTTTAGATTTGGCTCTCTAAACTTCTTTAGCTATAATAAATTAAAACAAAATAGAAAAAAGGCTAAAAAATGACCATTACCCTTAATGTTCAAAATGAACAACTGTTTGATAAAGTATTATGGCTTCTAAATCATTTAAAAAATGATGGCTTAGAGATATTGACAAGTAAAACTAAATATAAAAAACAATCAAATGAGTTTTTAAAATCTACAGAAGTTGAAAGTCAAGATTTTATAAGCCGAATGACTCAACAACCTAAAAAAATTTCTGCTGATACTAAATTTTTATCACGAGATGAAGCCAATGAACGATAGAGTATTTGTTGATTCAAACATCTTTCTCTATGCGTTTACTGAAAAAGAAGAGGAAATAGATAAACATAAAATATCAAGTAAAATTATTCTTGGCGATATAAATATTAGCACACAAGTTATCAATGAAGTTAGTAGCAATATGATAAGAAAACTCAAATTTTCCAACAGTGAAGTAAGAGAGTTTGTAGAGAGTTGTTATGGTCGTTATAATATTATAAATTTTAATCAAGAGTTATTTGTAGTGGCTAGTAAAATTAGAGAAAACTATAATATCTCGTATTATGACTCAATGATTGTATCGGCAGGATTAAAAGCAAATGCTACGATACTTTATAGCGAAGATATGCAAGATGATTTAGTTGTGAATAATAGTTTGACAATTATAAACCCATTTAAAGATTTGTAGAAAAATTTAACAGTAGTTGTTCCACCTTTAAAAGGTGGAACAAGATGTTCTATAAGTAATTATATCCCATCAACAATACCATTCAAAGTAGCCGAAGGACGCATAGCCTTCTCAGCCAACTCATCATTAGGGTGGTAGTATCCACCAATATCTTGAGCTTTACCTTCAACAGCAAGTAACTCTTCAATAATCTTAGCTTCATTCTCTTTAAGAGCTTGTGCAACAGGTGCGAACTTCTCTGCTAGTTCAGCATTTGAACCGTTTGCTAAAGCATCTGCCCAGTATTGAGCTACGTAGAAGTGAGATGCTTTGTTGTCAGGCTCTCCACATTTTCTGCTTGGAGCTTTGTTGTTGTCAAGGTAACCGTCGTTTGCAACATCAAGAGCTTCTGTAAGAGCTTGAAGTTTCTCGTCTGAGTGTTTTCTTCCGATAAATCTTAACGACTCAGCCAATGCCAAGAACTCACCCAGTGAATCCCATCTTAAGTGACCCTCAGCCAAAAATTGGTCAACGTGTTTTGGAGCAGACCCACCAGCACCAGTTTCGTAAAGACCACCACCTGCAAGTAATGGAACGATAGAGAGCATTTTCGCAGATGTTCCAAGCTCTAAGATTGGGTACATGTCTGTTAAGTGGTCTCTTAAAACGTTACCTGTAACAGCAATAGTATTTTCACCAGCTCTTACTCTTGCATTTGTAAATCTAGTTGCAGATGTAACATCCATAATTTGAATATCAAGACCATCCGTATCTAAATCTGCAAGGT
>JALXFN010000038.1 GCA_027068975.1 Campylobacteraceae bacterium
AAGAGAAGATGAGAAAAAAAGAGTTAAGTCATTTGATTAAACAGTTAAGTAAAAGGAAGATGCCTACGATGATGTATCAGGGTAAAGAGAATAAAGGGGAACGCAATGATAAAAATCCTTGGTAGAGTGTTGTGGATAATGCTATTTGTAGGGCTTAGCCTTTATGCAGGGAGTATAGAATCTAGTGTAGACTCAACAGAGATAGAAAGAGGAGACTCAGTACTTTTTAGCATAACCATAATAGGTGAAGATAGTGACCCCTTACCAGAGTTAAAAGAGATAGATGGTATGAAAATAGAGCAGATAACACGAAATGAAGGTTCTGAATTTGTCGATGTTAATGGTAAAAGTGTGATGCAACATACCAGAACGATAACTTATGAGTTTAAGCCAAAGTATAATATGACCATTCCTGCTTTTCAAGTGAAAGTAGATGGAAAAATAGAGACTAGCAAAGCCATAAATTTAAAAATAGTAGAACCCATAGCAGGAAGCAAACGTAAGAACAAATACTTCTCTTTAGATATGAAACTTAATAAAACTAAAGCTTATGTAGGTGAAGCTGTTGTTGCTACAGTTTACTTTAGACAAAATATGAATATAAAGCTGATGGAGTTGGACTATAAAAAACCACCGTTTTCTGCATTTTTCTCTAAGCAGTTGGAAGGAGAAGAAACCTATAAAGAGGGAGTCTACACGGTACATGAACTTAAATATCTACTCATACCTAAAAAAGAGGGAACTATAGCAATAGAACCAGCCACAGCAAAGGTGGCACAAAGGGTTCAAGAACGACAAGAGGGAGGGTGGTTTGCAAACGTTCCAAAGTGGAGTAACATTGCTTCTCCATCACTAAAGTTAGAAGTTCTTCCTGCCCCTAGTTCGTATGACTTAGGAGGTGATTTTACTTTAATGTCTTCTATCGACAAAAAAGAAGTAAAAGCTAATAAACCAGTAAATGTAACCATAGAGCTAAAAGGGGAGGGGAGTTTAGAAGATTTTGCTGGTATAGAGTTTGAGATTCCTGATGTCACTGTCTATAGTAATGATGCTACGATTAAGAGTAGTTATAAAGATGATAAACTCATAAGCTCTTATGTTCAAAATTTTTCGTTTATATCCGACCATGATTTTACTATTCCATCAAAAGAGATACAAGTTTTTAACTATAAGACAGGGGAGATAAAGCATCTTAAAACCGAGGTCTATTCCGTGAAAATAAAAGGCTCTGAGAAAGTTAAAAAACCTATATCTGTGGTGCATACTAAAAATATGGTGAAAAAAGAGATTGAAGAGGTAGAGAAAGTATCCATACTTCAAAAATTTGAAAATTTACCACCCACTTTTTTGCTCTTGAGTCTTACTTTTTTACTTGGAGCTATGTCATCATTTTTTATACTCTATCTTGTTAAGTTGTTCTCTTCTATAAATAGAGCTAAAAAACATGCCTTTAATGGACACGAAGCGTTGCAGATACTCTACCCACACATAGGGGAGAGTGCTGAGGTTGAGTTTATAGTACGTCAACTCTATGCCATAAAAAATGGAGAGAAAAAAGTTAAGTTAGACAAAGAGCTATTGAAGGAATTGCTTAACCGATATAAGCCAAAAGAACAATAATTAAAAGGGGAGAGAATTTTGAACTATTATATCTATACTAAAAATAAGAGAGAGTTTGTTGATAAAGTTTTAGAGCTTGAAGAGGCAAAAGTAACTAAAATAGAGCTAGTTGAGATAGATAATATCGATGAGTTAAACCTTAACAGTGAAGACCATCTTTTAGTTACGGGGAATGTGAATGAGATTAAGAGAGTCATGAACTTTGCTTATGAAAAAGAGGTATCGTTAGGGATTATTCCTACTTCTGAACAAAAAGAGTTACGAGCCACTTTTGAGCTACCTTCTAAACTAGAAGAGTCGGTTCTCTTAGCACTAAAAAAGTGTGAAAAGAAGATAGATTTACTTTTTTGTGAAGAGACTTTGGTCTTGCAAGAGGTGGTTATAGGGGAAGTTCCCCCTTTGGACAGTTTCTCCTCTTCTATGGAAAAACAGAGTCTGTGGGAACGTATGAAGTCAGTTTTTGGTGTATTTAAAAAAGTTCGCCATTTAAAACATACCTCTTTTACCATCACAACAGCTAAAGAGACGGTTCTGAAATTTTCAGCCATTGGTGCTGTGGGTGTGGAGTACAACAACCGTACTTTTGCCTCTAAACTGATAGCAAACTATTTGAAATTTAACGATGCACGGCTCTCTTTGGTAGTGCTTTCTCCAAGCTCCATACTTCAGTATATGGGGTACATTTTTCAGTCACACATTTTAAAGCAGACACCTGAAGTGTTACCAAAGTCGGTAGGGTATGTCCATAGCAGTTTGTTACATATAGAGACAAAAGTAGAGCAAAAAATCACCATAGACAGTCAATGTTGTATGCAGACTCCTGTTACTTTAGAGACCAAAGCAGAAGCATTAAGCCTTTCTGTAGGAAAAGAGTTTTGGGAGAAAAGTTCTACAGTAAAAGAGGTAAAAGATAGTGTAAAGGTAAGCCACCTACCATCAGATGAAGAGATGTCAAGCTATTTAGTAAAAAGTATTCCTCTTTTTGCTCATGCGAGTAAAGAGCAGTTTACAGCACTTTTTTCTAACTTGCGTGAAGAGAGTCAGTTAAACTCTACTTTTATGACCCTGCTTATACTTGCAACCATGATAGCAACCTTTGGACTTTATATAAATTCAGCTTCGGTAATCATTGGGGCAATGCTTTTGGCTCCGTTAATGCAACCCATAGTTGGTGTGAGTATGGGGCTACTTCGTCAAGATATTTCACTGCTAAGTTCAGGTGCAAAAAGTGTGGGAGTAGGGGTTTTGGCTGTTCTTTTTACTTCAATGTTTATAGCACTTTTACTTCCTATAGAGTCTTTAACCTCCGAGATGAATGGACGGCTTTCACCCACTATTTTAGACATGTTTGTAGCCATAGTTTCAGGAATCGCAGCTGCGTATGCAAAATCTAATGAGAAGATTATAGGCTCATTAGCTGGTGTTGCTATTGCTGTGGCATTGGTGCCTCCTATTGCCGTGGCTGGTGTTGGTTTAGGTTGGGGTGAATGGTCGATGTTTAACTCTGCATTTTTACTCTTTATTACCAACTTAGTAGGAATCATTTTAGCTGCTTCTTTAACCTTTCTGATGTTAGGATTCTCTCCTGTCTCTGTGGCTAAAAAAGGAATTTTTTATGCCATGACTTTGGTAGCTATAGTCTCTGTTCCTCTTTATATCTCATTTACAAAAATGGAGCATGACATAGAAGTTCAAAAGATATTGGCTCATTTTGAAACCACTATTGGAGAAAAATCCATACACTTACGAAACATTGAGATACAAGGAAAAGAGGTACGTTGTGAGGTGATAGCTTCAGATATTTTGTCTAAGGAAGAGAAGAAAGAGTTAAATCTTTTAATAGCCGATGAGGTAGGAGAAGAGGTTAAAATACTGGTCTCTTTTTGGTATGAGTTGTAGAGGGCTTTTAAGTGCCTTCCCTCTAATATTGACAAATTATAATAACTAAATATATTAAGGAAGAACGTATATAGACACTATTATAATATAGTGTCTATAAAAAATATAGATAAATCTATAAAAAAAGGAAATTAGTTATGAGCTTGAAGGGTAAATTTTATGTACCAATTTCAATGATTTTGGTTTTAACGATGGTAGGGTGTGGAGGTTCTTCTTCCTCCAGCAGTAATTCAAATGAAGGTGCTACTGAGAGGGGCGAACAAGTGGCAGTATTGATTCAAGAAAATAATATAAAGGAAACCAGTGCTGTAGGTAAGAGACAGCGTATCTCTTCTCCTCTATCTTTAAAAACAATGTTACCTGATATTAAAGAGGATGCTTCAGATGGTGGTACAGATAAATGGATAATTTATGATAAAAGCCCTAGAGGTGCGACTATTAGTAATGTTTTTGATGAAGAGAAACGAAGCGATGTTATTAAATTTGAAGGTGATGGATTACGAAATGGCTTTGTTATAGGTTTTTGGACATCAACTCCATGGAAAGATACCCAACATAAAGTAATTAGCTGGAACATGAAGATTACTGGTAACTACATGCTTTATGTTCGTGTAAGTACAAAAAAAGGGTACAGATATCTATATTATACTCCTGATGATTATAGTTATGGTGTTTCGAGTTATGACAATCCTCATTATATTCATCATGGTTTAGGTATAAATTCAAATAATGGAACTTGGCAAAGATTTACTAGAGATTTATTGGCTGATTTAAAAGATTTCGATTCTGATAATAGTATTGTTTCTGTTGATGGATTCTTTGTTCGTGGATCTGGTATGTTTGATGATATTGTTTTATTGCAGAAAAAACCTTCTTCTATAAATGAGGCTATTGATAGATGGCTATTAAATAACAAATTAAATTTGTCGTCAGACTGGTATAATCCTAAAATCATAAGTGATGATAAAACACGAGCTATTGTAAAAGCAGATGATGGATATCCACATACTAATACAACTTATATTCTAGATATATCTGATCTCGATAATATAAAGCAGTTGGCTAAAAGAGGTTGGTATAGATATACACAGCCTAAAGAGGTGAGAATTAAAGAGGGTGATTATATTGCTCTTGTACGTAATAGAGAGATTGTTATTTATGACTATAATAGTGGTGAAGAGATGAGTCATAAAGAGATAAGTGATGGTATATGGGGGGTTGATTACCTTCTTGTTACTGAGAACTATGCAATTTATAAGCAGAGTTATGATGGGAATATTTTAAGAAAAATTGACTATACAGACCGAAGAAATCCTATTGTAACGACGTTATATAGTGGTCATGTTTACTATAGCCTTTCTCCTGATAAAACAAAAGTTCTTGTAAAAGATACAGATAAGAATGTTATTGAAGAGATTCAAATAGTTGGTCAAGAAGTAACTGAATCAGATATAAACAAGGCTATTAACAGATGGCTTTCAGACAACAATCTAGAATTAAATGGTAAAAAAATCACTATAAGTGATGATAAAACACGTGCTGTTGTACCTGGATGGGCAGGTAAAGATAGCGATACAGAATATATTTTAGATATATCGAATCTAGATAATATAAAAGAGTTGGCTAAAAAAGGTTGGTACAATAGAGTATCACGTCCTATAGATGTTAAATTTAAAGAGAATGACTTTATTGCTCTTGCACGTACAGGAGAGTTTATACTCTATGATTACAATACTGGCGAAGAGTTAAGTCATAAAAGTATGAAAATTGATAGTCTATGGGATGAAGTTAGTAGTTATCTTGATATTACAGATAACTATACTATTTATCATCAATATACTCATGATGGAAACATTTTGAGAAAAATTGACTATACAGACCGAAGAAATCCAGTTATAACGACGTTATATAGTGGTCATGTTTACTATAGCCTTTCTTCTGATAAAACAAAAGTTCTTATAAAAGATAAAGATAATAATGTTATTGACAAAATTAATCTTTAGCTGCTATACATACCTACAATCTTAGTGGGTATGTACACAAGACTAACCGTAATAAAAATAACTGCTAATCTTGTCCAATATTCCCCCTTGATTTTTTACAAAATATCATGCAGTTTATTCGCCTCTGTCATCCATTTATGGAGATTTCCCCACTCTTCATGTTCTATCATATCTTGGCAAAGTTGCATCTCTTCATTAAATGCTTTCATGGAAGTAAGTAGGTTCTCTTTGTTTTGTCTAAAGATATCTTCCCACATATTTGGGGATGATTTGGCGATGCGACTCATGCTTCTAAAACCACCACCAGCAAGGGCGATGATGCTCTCTGGGTCTTCTTGTTTCATAACGGAATTTGCAATGGCATAGCTAACGGCATGGGGCATGTGTGAGATAAATGCAGCATGTTTATCATGCTCTTCTGCTCCCATAAATACTACTTTTGCTTTTATATCTTCAAAGAGTTCTAGTGCAACTTTTTTTTGAAGTTCACCACTCTTTTCTTGGTTACATAGAACCATGGTTTTATCGGTGTAGAGTTCTTCTATAGCAGCAGTTGGACCAAATTTTTCTGTTCCCGTCATGGGGTGAGCTGTTACGAAGTTTTGACGTATAATGGGAGGAATGGCTGCATCTATTTTACCTTTACTACTACCAAAATCTATAATGGTACAGCTCTCTTTTACGTCGGTAAGTGTTTGAGCTGTTTTGATAATAGCATCAACAGGGATAGTGAGTATGATAACATCACAACTTTTTATCTCATCAAAACTTTGAGCCAGTTTATCAATAAGCTCTAATTTTAAAGCATCTTCTTGGTGCTTTTTATTGTGGTCGTAACCTATAATTGTATATTTTTTAGGAAATTTTTTTAGAGCTAAACCCAAAGAACCACCCATAAGTCCAAGACCTATAATACCGATATTCATGCTAATCTCTTTAATGTTTTTGGTGGATTATACCACTTTTTTAGTGAAAAATAGATACACTAATGTCAATAAAAAACTATAGTCAATTCTATAAGGAATAATTAATTTATATGAGAAAACTTTTTACTTTATCAGTAGGACTAAGCCCCATACTTTTAGCACAAAATATTACTTCCATTCAATATAACGGACTGCTTCATATTTCAAAAGAGGTTGCTTCAGAAATCTCTGGTATTCATGTTGGTGACTCTTTTGATATTAATAAAATAGATGAGTCACTTAAAAACTTTTATAAACAAGGATATTTTTCTGATATTATTGTTTCACGTACTGCTGATGGTGGACTGCTTTATGAGTTTAAAGAGAAATCGGTCATTTCAAAACTAGAGATGAATGGATACAGCTCTGCAGAGGAGCAGGAGGCACTTTTTGCAGAGATTGGATTGCGTAAAGGTGACCTTTATGATGCAACTAAAGTTCAAGAAGCTAAAAAGAATTTGATAAAAAAAATTGAAGCTGAAGGATATTATGACACAATTGTAGAGATAAATGTTGAACCCAAAGAAGAGAGTATTGCTTTAACTTTTGATGTCAATAAGGGTGAAAAAATTTATATTGAAAATATAGACTTTTCAGGTGCTAAAGAAATTGATACAGATGATTTGGAAGCAGCATTAGCAAACCAAGAAGAAGATATTATGGGGTGGTTACCAGGCTTACATAACGGTGTGGCTCATATAGACCAATTACCTTATGATGGTCTTAGAGCTAAAGATGTTTATATGCAACAGGGTTACTTGGATGCAACGGTAAGTGACCCTATTATGCGTGTAGATAGTGGTTCTTACAAAGCTGATGTGACTTACCAAATTTCTGAGGGGAATCAATATAGAATAAATAGTATTAAGATTGATGGTGTTGTAGATGGTTTGGATCTTGATGAGATACGTTCCGAATTTAAGGCTAAAAAGGGAAAAATTTTTAATATTAATAAGCTTCGTAAAGATATGGCTTATTTAAAAGAACAGGTTGCAAATTTAGGTTATGCCAACGCAAGGGTTAACCCAAACTTTCATAAAAATAAAAACAGTCAAACTGTAGATGTTCAATATACGATTATCCCAGGGAAAAAAGTAACGATTAATGATGTTATTATTTCAGGAAATCATACTACCAGAGATAGAGTTATTAGAAGAGATGTCTATTTGGCGCCAGGTGACCAGTTCTCTTTAACGGATTTAAAAGATAGTAAAAGTGCTTTGGGTAGAAGAGGCTATTTTGAAAAGGTTGATATAGAACAGCAACGGATTGATGAGACACATTCAAATCTGCTTGTTAAAGTTAAAGAGACAGCAACAGGAAGTATACAAGCTGGTGGTGGATATGGCTCTTTCCAAGGGCCAATGGCAAGTGCCTCTCTCTCCGATAGAAATATTCTTGGTTCAGGGATTAATGCTGCTCTTTCATTTGATGTTTCTCGAATATCAATTAATTATGCACTCTCATTTAATAACCCTAGAGTATGGGATAGCGACTACAGTTTGGGTGCAAATATTTATAGAAGTGAGTATGAGTATTCAACATATAAGCAAAAAAGTATTGGAGCAGGTGTCAATTTAGGAAGACAGCTAACACGTAATCTTTATGGCTCGTTAGGTTACTCATACAGTAAAAATGATACTGATGTTGATGAAAATGCTACAGAGCAAAGATACTCTATTTTTGCACAAGAAGATTTTAACTATGCAAAAAGTACTTTCTCCGTTGGTTTAAACTATGACTCGACAGATGACTTTTATGTTCCACGTGAAGGGTTTATTTTGGGTGGTAGCTTAGGTTATTCAGGTGTTGGTGGAGATGAAAAGTTCTTAGAAGCATCGGCTAAGTTTGGTGCTTATTATGGTTTAGAAGATATTATTGATTATGACCTGATTCTTCGTTATAAATTAAGAGCGAATATCTTACAAGATAGAGGTAATATTGATATTCCAGAAAAGATATTTATGGGTGGTATAGGTAGTGTTAGAGGGTTTGAACCTTATAGTATTTCTCCTTCAGAAGATTCTGTAGATGCGAATGGTACAGCTAAAAGAAAATATTTAGGTGGTATGAAAAGTGTTATCAATACTGTTGAAGCAAGTATTCCTCTTTCAAAAGCTGCTAAGATGCGTTTGGCATTTTTCTATGATTATGGAATGACAGGGGAAGATAGTATAGATGAGATTACAAAAGAGGGGTACGGTGTTGCCTTAGAGTGGTTCTCTCCAATGGGACCAATTAACTTAGTATTTGCAAGAGCAAGAGACCCAGAAGATTTAGATAGAACCTCTAGCTTTGAATTTACTATGGGACGTAAATTCTAATAGATTATTGACTACTTAGCTAAAAATCATAGTTAGGGATTGTCTGTTTATCAACAATCTCTAGCTTTAATCCCTTTGGTCTTTCCAACTCTTTTAGTTTCTCTTTGGCAAGATATAGAGAGCCATCAGCAACAATGGTTAATTTGTTATTTTTTAGAGTAAAATCAAAATCTTTCAGTGCTGTCTGTTCATAAAGTGTAGAGGTTATGGTATAGATAAAACTAAGATATTTAAGTGTCTTTTTTTTGGGTAAGAGCGTTTGGTATTGTTTATATATTTCTCTATCATATAGCTCTTTGCCTCCAAATCTTAAGAGAATAGCTGTCAATACAAGCTCTTTATGGGTAACGCCATAATTAAACTCTTGCATGGTGACATAAAACGCATGTTGAAAAGATTTATAAATATTAAACCTATACCCTATGGCTGAAAGTTTTATGGCATAGAGTAACTCTTTTAGATATTTATCTTTTATCTTCTTCTCTTTAATAAATAGATTAAAAAGTTTAATGGTGTTCTTTTGACGTTTCTCTATATATACATGATGTGATTCAAAACGGTCAAGTATGCTCTGTATGCTTGGATTAATATCTTTTGGGAATTGAAGGTTACTCTTTTTTAGAAAATGGTGTAAAAAAACTCCCTCTCTTACCCCAACTCCTGAAGTTATAACTCTTTTTGCCTCTATATGGGTTAGAATCTCTTCCCATATAAGTGTACCTTCTCGTATGGTATCGAAACGACCTTTTGGGATATGAAGATATTTAAGTAAGTTTGGTTTTGCTTCAGCGATATTTTTAAAATACTCTATATGTTCATCTATTTTATATGAAAATGCATGAATGGTATTAAAAGGGTACACTTTTGCTTTCATAATTCCTTTTGCAAGGGTTCTTGCCGTTCCACCTATACCAATGGCTTGTTTACTTTTAAACTCTTTTGGTATGGCTTTTAGCTCCTTTTTAATAAACTCTCTAGCCTCATTTAGAGGTCTCTCTTTATCAAAAAAGAGCTCTTTTAATCTGACTGTTCCAAGATTTAGTGAGTAGGTTGCTACTATTTTAGAATTTTTAATAAGAGCCAAATCAGAAGAACCACCACCTATGTCGATGGTAATACCATCTTTGATAGGAAGAAGGTTTTGTGCAGCTATGGCACCAAACAGAGCCTCTTTTTGACCATCAATAATCTCAATATCTAAATTAAGCTCTTGTTTAATCCATGCTGTAAACTCTAAGCCATTGGGTGCATCACGCAGGGCAGAAGTGGCAACACATAAAATTTTAGAAACGGGGTAGTGTTGAGTTGTGGTAATAAACTCTTTAAGTGCTAGGTAGGCACGGTGTATGCCTACTGGTTGAAGATAGCCTCCTGATTCGTAAGCTCCTTCACCAATTCTAACTTTAGATTTTCTTTCACAGATTAAGTGAAAGCCATATTTGCTACTCTCTTGGTAGATAACAAGTCTAGCAGAATTTGAACCAATATCAATAACTGCAGTACAACTATGCATAGCTATAGGATCAAACTTCTAATTCAAGTTGAGAAAATTTAAATTTTAGCTCTTCGACTGTTTCGACGTTATCTGGGTCAGAAGTTATACAGTCTACAGGACAAACAGCTATACACTGAGGCTCATCATAATGTCCTACACACTCGGTACATCGGTCAGAATCTATAAGATATATTGGATCATTCTCTTCAATTGCCTCATTGGGACACTCTTCTCTACATGCGTCACACGCTATACATTCGTTTGCTATTATTAATGCCATTTAATTACTCGCTTTATAATTTATTATTTATTCAGTTTTATATCTTATCCAAGCTTATGATATATTTAAAAAGTAGATTAATATGTAATATGATAAAAAATTACTCCTTTAGTAAAAATCTATTCAGAGGAAAACGTATACTTGCAATTGCTCCAGAAGCATCTTCTCTATTTTTTAAGTCAATATCTACACCCATTGATTGGGCTGCATTTTTAGCAAGAAAGAGTCCTAGTCCTGCACCAGTTGAATCTAAAGAGCGTTTAAAGGGGGCAAAGAAGTCCTTGTCTGTGTCTATTCCTGGTCCTTCGTCAATAATTTCAATAATAAAGTAATCTTTATCTGTTCTTGTTTGTAGTGAAACAAGTCCTTGTTCAGGTGTAAAGCGAAGGGCATTTTGAATAAAATTTCTAAAAATTTGCATAAAGAGTAATTCTTGAAGATTTATTATAAAATGAGGAATGGAAAAATTATAAATAAAGTTTCTATTTTGAGATTGGGCTAGTAGTTCATACTCTTCAGCTTTGGTTGCCATAAGTTGTATGAGGTTCATTCGTTTTGGTTTCTCAAATTGTGCTCCTTCTGCACGACCATACTCTAAGATATTATGAATCATAGAGTTTAAAGTATCAATAGAGTCTATATTTTGTTGTAGAGTCTCTCTTATTTTATCATGCTTTTTATATTTCATGAGTGTAATTTGATTTTTAAGACGCATCACTGCTAAAGGCGTTTTTAGTTCATGTGCTGTTCCTACATATAGCTCTTTTCTATAGTTAATAAAGGTTTGTATCTTAGTAAGTAAACGGTTAAAAGAGGCACCAAAATTTTCAAACTCTTCAGGTAGTTCATGAATTTTAATAGGCTTTAGCATACTCTCATTCATATCTGAAAATTTATTACTTAACATACGTAGGGGCTTCATAAATCTATCAGATAAAACAGTAGAGTAGTATAATATCAAAAAGAAACCAATTAAGAATAAAATAGATATCATGTAGTACATGTTATTCATTAAACGTGTTTCATGTTCAATATTTCGTTTAATACTTAAATAAGTGTGACCATTTTTATTATAGGGTAAAATAAGTTCTAAAAACTCTTTGCCATCTTCTTTATATTCAACTATAGAATCATCTTGTTTATTGAGAGAGTAGTCTGTAAACATATGAATTTTATATTCAGATACATTTTCCAAAGAGGTGAAATTAAATTTTTCATCATAATCTTGTTGTGATGTATAGGTATGTATTATGTAATTTGCATGAGTTCTCATCTCATTTTTGATGTTCTCTTTGAGGGTGTGTGAAAAGTAGATGGTAATTACGAGAATGGGTACGATGAGCAGTACTGTCATAGAGACAGCAAGCTCAAAGATGAAGCGATCTTTTAAGCTCCTTTTGGAAAACAAAATCTATAGCCTCTTCTTCTTACAGTTTCAATGGTTGTGATATTTAATGGTTTATCCATTTTTTGTCTAATTTGGTTAATTGCAACTTCAATAACGTTTGGTGTTACCAACTCTGGCTCTTCCCAAATAGCATCAAGTAACTGCTCTTTTGAGACAATTTGATCTTTATGCATAGCCAAGTGAGTAAGTACTTCAAAAGGTTTACCTTTAAGTTCAATCTCAGCACCTTCGTAGATAATTTTCTCCTCTTCAGGATTGATAATAAGATCATCTACTTCAATAATGTTTGAGCCACCAAAACGTAATTTAGCTTCGATACGTGTTGTTAGAATTTCAAAGTCAAAAGGTTTTCTGATGTAATCATCTGCTCCAGCTTTAAGTGCTTCAATTTCACTGTCTCTATCGTCTCTTGCAGAGAGAATAATAACAGCTGTTTTAGGTGCTTTTGCTTTAAGCTTTGTAATCATGTCTATCCCATTACCATCTGGAAGCATCCAGTCAAGTAATACTAAATCATAATTTCTAATACCTAAATAGTACTCACCATCTTTAATGTTTCCTGCTACATCATTTTGATAGCCAAACTCTTTAAGACCATCAGACAGCGTTTTGCTTAATGTTACTTCATCTTCTATAATTAAAATTCTCATAATATTGGAAGTTCCTTCTTATTTGTATTTTTTTTTCAATATTATAACACAAAAAACCCATACTTTAAAGTTTTTTTAAACAATTATTGATAATTTATAAAAATATTCACTGTTTTTTATTATTTTCATCTGTTTTGAATAGTTTATTGACCTTTTTATACTTTTTTTTCTAAAGAAAGGGATACTTGTGCATTAGGAATAATATTGGGTTTGGTAATTTTAAGCTCTATTTTTTTTATTTGAGTATATGTTTTGAGGAGTTTACTCGTTATATTATTAAGAGCATCTTCTAATAGTTGATACTTATTTTCAATAAGTTGCTTTTCTATCAGATTAATTACTTCTGCATAATTAATAAAATCACTATCTTTATAGCAATAGTCTATAGTTGCATCTACGATAACATCTTGAGGGGTGATACGTTCAAAATCTAAAATACCAATAATGGTAGAAAGTTTTAATTCGCTTATATGTATAGTCATGTAGATGCTATCATCTGAACAGATATTAGACAATTTGTTTCTCTTCTTTTTTGAAAATTCTTATTATGTTAGGGATATGTTTGTAAAAAATCATAAAAGCAATAATCCAAATAGGAGTATGGGTATGAATATCTGGCATATCAGGGTACAAGAGATGAGAAGCAATTAAAAGAACAATAAGTCCAACAAGTGAAGAGAGTGAAGAGATTTTAAGTACTTTTCCAGCTATAAACCATGCAGCAATAGCAACAAAAGAAGGAATAGGAACTAGAACCAAAAGTACACCAAAACCAGTGGCGACACCTTTCCCCCCTTCAAAACCTAGAAAAATACTATAGCAATGACCCAAAACACTTAAGACAGCAATGGTCCATAATACAGATGGTTCTGCACCTAAAACCATGGCAATAAGAATAATAATAGCACCTTTAGTCGCATCTAGTGCAAATGTCGCAATGGTAAGTTTTTTGGCTAACTCTGGAGCTTTTTCCTTTAGTACTCTAAGTACATTGGTCGCCCCAATATTTCCACTACCTTCTTTACGAACATCTACTCCAGCAAATACTTTTGCTAAGATAAATCCAAAGGGAATAGCAGACAAAAGATAGGCAGCGATGTAAAGTAAAACGTTTTGATTAAATAAAAAATCCATAAAATCTCCATAATATGTGAATGATTGTCGCAATTTTAACTAAAACTATGGTACTTTTTCTTAAATTATATAAGCAAGGTATAAAATATGAGTATAGATTATAGAGCTGAAATAGAGAGATTAAAAGAGAAATTGCCTGTTACTGTTGTAGGACACTACTATCAACGTGATGAAGTGTTTGAGATGGCAGATATTACTGGTGACAGCTTAGAGTTGGCTAGAAAATGTAAAGCAGATAATAATCCATGGGTAGTTTTTTGTGGAGTAGGGTTTATGGGGCAGAGTGTAAAAGTTATTGCTCCTGAAAAAAGAGTACTTATGCCTAAAATTGCTTGTTGTGCTATGGCACGTATGATTGATGGCTCTTATTTTGATGACTCTGTAAACTATATGGTAGAGAGAGGTGTTCCAAAAGAGAATATTTTACCTATTACTTACATTAACTCTGATGCAACAGTAAAAGCAAAAGTAGGTGAGATGGGTGGTATGGTCTGTACTTCATCAAATGCTTATAAAATTATAGAGAAGGGGTTAGAGTCTGGAAAGAAGATTCTTTTTGTTCCAGATAGATGTTTAGGGCAGAACTTTGCTAACTCTATGGGATTAAACTCTTGTGTTATAGGAGAAGGTGAGTGTGACCCTAAAGAGGCAGATGTTATCTGTTTTAATGGTTTCTGTTCAGTTCACCAACTCTTTACACTGGAAGATATAGAGTTCTATAGAGAGAAGTACCCTGACATTAAGATAGCTGTTCATCCAGAGTGTGACCCTAAAATAGTAGAAGCTGCTGATTTTGCTGGTTCTACCTCTCAGCTTATTAAGTATGTAAATGACTTAGACCCAGAACAAAAAGTAGCCGTGGGAACAGAGTATAACTTAGTAAACAGAATGCGTCAGGGAAATACTTATGTGCTTTCATCTACTAAACCAGAGTGTCCTACTATGAATGAAACCACTTTGGAAGATTTGTATTTGACTCTAAAGTCTATAGAAGATGGTGCCCCTATAAATGAGATAGTTGTTGATGAGCATACGGTTAAGTATGCTAATTTAGCACTCGAAAGAATGTTGGCTATTAAGTAAGTCTAAAAAAGGTACTTCCACTTCCTGAGAAGTACCATCCCTCTTTAGCAACATCTTTTAGTTCAGGATAAGCAATTAAAGAGGCTTTATATAAATCATTAGCCTCTACTGCATCAACTTTTGCTAAAACCTCTTTAGAGGATAAATTCTCCCACCCTTTAAAACTATCAAGATTGATATCATCAAACAAATTTTGTTTAAAAGTTTTGTAGACCAAAGGTGTATCACAATGGATATTGGGGGTATAAAGTTCTATTTTAAAAGGCTCTTCATCTTTGAACTCTTCTACAACTTCCCCAAAGCCTGAAACATTTGCAGCATCATAGTTATAGACAAAGAAAGGAATGTCTGCCCCTACCGTTGAGCCTATTTGGGCGAGGGTAGGAGTGTCAATATAGAGTTTACATACCTTATTAAGAAGACGCATAAATGCAGCAGCATCAGAGCTTCCACCACCAAGACCTGCCCCAGAGGGGATGTTTTTTTCTACTACTATTTTATGGTATTTAAAAAAATCTGTCTCTATATCCATGGCTAGAAAAGCTTGGTATATAGTATTTTCCTCTACAGGTACATCACCACAACCCTCTATCGTAAAAGTTTTAAATTCACCAGCTACAAATGAGATGGTATCATAGAGATGAGGTACTTTAATAAATCGAGACATTAAAGTATGGTAGCCATCTTTATGACCTGTTATTTTTAGGAATGTGTTTATTTTTGCGTAAGCTTTTATTTGCATATTACTCCTTAGGATGATACAACAAGTTTGTACCCTTTTACTACATAAAGTTTATAGATTTTGGTTATGGAATTTTATTAAATCTTTTTAAATTATAATAAAATATGTGTATATTAGCACCATTTAGCTTTTAAGAAAGTTGCTATTTTAGCATTTCCTATTATATAATATATGTTATTAGTAATAATAATAACTATAGAAAGAATGGGGAATTATAAGTGAAAAATAAAAAAACAATAATTACATATGGAACATATGATATGTTGCATGTAGGTCATATGAATTTACTTAAACGTGCAAAAGCATTGGGAGATTATCTTATTGTAGGGGTTACCGATGAAAACTACGACCGTTCAAGAGGTAAACTTAATGTTGTTGAGAGTACCAAAAAACGTGTTAAAGCGATTGAAGCTTTAGATTTTGTAGATAAAGTCATTGTAGAGAAGCATAAAAACCAAAAAGCAGAAGATATGGTTAAGTATGATGTTGATATCTTTGCTATTGGTGATGATTGGGTTGGATATTTTGACTACCTAAATGAGTATACTCATGTTGAGTATCTGCCAAGGACAGAGGGGATTTCTAGTACTAAACTAAGAAAAGAGAACTTTGATACTATTAAATTGGGACTGGTGGGTTTAGGAAAAGATACACAAGCTTTTATTGATGAGTCAAAATTTGTTTCAAATGTAAAGGTCAATCGTATCTTCTCAGAAGATTTTTTAGCTGTAAAAGCTTTTACTAAAGATAATGAGCTTATTAAGTATGGTCATGATAATTATGATGAGTTTTTAGACAGTACCATTCAAGCTGTCTATATAGATACACAACTAGGAGAGCATTACAACTGCATTAAAAAAGCTCTTTTAGCAGGTAAACATGTACTTTGTGAAAATCCTATTGCTTTAGAGAAAGATGAACTAAAAGAGCTACTCTCTTTAGCTAAAAAAGAGAAAAAGTTACTTCTCTCTGCTGTTAAAACAGCTTTTCTACCTGCATTTAATCAACTATTTAAAGAGTTAGACACTGGAGTTATTGGTGATGTTAAAGAGGTTCGTGCTACAAGAACTTCACTCTATAAAGAGAAGCACTACTCCGATAGTTTTATTCAACAAGGGGCAACTAATATCCTCTCTTCTTACACTTCACTACTTGTTAATAAAGTACTTGGAAAACCAAAAAGTATTACCTTTTTCCCACAAGAGGAGGATGGTTATGACATTAACAACCTAATTGTCACCAAACATAAAAATGGTGCGTTGGGTATTGCTAATGTTGCTGTTGGTATGAAGTCTGAGGGCGATGCCGTTATCTCAGGGACAAAAGGCTATATCTATATTCCTGCTCCATGGTGGTTAACTAAGAAGTTTGAGGTTCGTTTTGAAGATACCCATAAGACTCTAGTCTTTAACTATGAGTTTGAGGGGTGTGGATTGCGTTATATGATAGCTGAGTTTACATCATTAATTCAGCGTGGAAAGAACAAATCTAAGATGCTTACCCCCTCCGATATAGTGGGTATTAACCGAGTACTTTTAGAGTACAACGATAGTAAAAAAACAAAACAAAAGCAAAAGAAAAAATAAAAAAGGAAAAATAGATGATATACGAAGATTATTATATCTTTACCCCAGGTCCTGTAAAGATGAGTGATGAGATTTTAGAAGTAGGTGCAAAGCAGACTCCTTACTTTAGAAACTGTGAGTTTTCAGATGTAACCTATGCGTGTGAAAAGGGTTTGTTAGAGATGGTAAATGCTCCAGAGGGTTCAAGAGTTATCTTTTTAACTGCATCAGGTACAGCAGGTATGGAGGCAACAGTTATGAACCTCTTGAGTAAAGATGACAATGCACTTGTTGTTAATGGTGGAGGTTTTGGAAATCGCTTTGTAACTATTTGTGATGTTCATGGTGTGCCTCATACAGACTTTAAAGTAAAAGATACTAATCTTCATGATATTGAAGCTTTAGCCCCAAAAGAGGAGTATACTTCTCTTATTGTTAATGCTCATGAGACCTCTGTTGGTCACCTTTACGATTTAGATGCTATGGGAGCTTATGCTAAAAAGAGTGATTTACTCTTTATAGTCGATGCTATCTCTATGCTTGTAACTGACCCTTTAGATATGCAGTCTCAAAATATAGATGTAGTAATTGCAAGTAGCCAAAAGGGTTTAGCTCTTCCTCCTGGGCTTACTATGGTTATTTTGTCTCCAAGAGCTTTAGAGAGAGTTCAAGATGTTAAGAGTCTCTACTTTAACTTCAAAGACTACTTAAAAAATGGTGAGAGAGGGCAAACCCCTTACACTCCTGCTGTAACCATTATGTTGCAACTAGAGGCTAGACTTAACCAAATCAACCGAAGAGGTGGAGTGCAACAGAGCATAAAAAGAGCTAAAGATATTGCTGAGTACTTTAGAGCAGAGATAAAAGGTCTACCACTAAAAGAGTACACTCCATACATGCCAAATGCCATGACAACACTCACTCCAACAGATGGTAAGAGTGCTATGGATATTGTTAATGGTTTAGAAGATGGGTACAAAGTAATGGTCTGTCCAAATGGTGGGGCAGAGCGTGATATTATCTTTAGAGTCTCGCACATGGGAGATATGACACGAGCTTACACTGATGTGCTAATTGATGCACTTTATGACTACTATGGAATGAAGAGAGCATAATGGCAATAGACCCAAAAGAGCTACGTCAAGCTCAACTTATTATGTTAGAGATGTTGGTGGAGTTTGATGCTATTTGTAAAAAGCACAACTTAAAATATTGGCTAGATTCAGGTACACTATTAGGAGCTGTGCGTCATCAAGGGTTTATTCCTTGGGATGATGATATTGACCTCTCTATGCCTATAGAGGACTATAATAAATTTATAGAGATTGGAGCCTCTGAGCTCTCTGATAATATCTTTTTTCAAACCAAAGAGACAGACCCTGATTTTAAGTTTGACTATATGAAACTACGTTCAAACAAAGCCTCTATAGTAGAGTTTCATGAGAAAGATAGAGAGATAGCGTACCATCAAGGGGTTTTTGTAGATATATTTCCTATGTTAACAGTTCCAAATAGTACATTTCATAAAAAGTTTTACAATGGTATCTTTGAGTCTATTCGTTCTGTTTCAGCTATTAGTCTGCATACTCCTAATGGGAAAGACTATCCAGAAGTAAGAGAGAAGTTAGTAAAGGCTCTATCTCTTATGCACCAAGGGTGGGATAAAGAAGATTTAAAAGTTATTTATAGTGGAGAGATGCCAGATGTTGCCGCTTGGTTTGACATAGATGAGATATTTCCTCTCTCTAAAATAGTTTTTGAAGGATTAGAGTTTAATGCTCCTAAAAATCCCAACCATTATTTAGGTGAAAATTATTCTTTTAACTTTATGGAGCTACCTCCTAAAGATAAACGAACCATCCATGCACATGAGATAGAGATAAAGAAGTGATTTTTTTGTTTTCACTAACGAAGTTTTTGTTTCGTTAGTGAATTGTTAAAATTAAGAAGCTTTTTTGAAATCATTCCACGCATTAAGTATGACTTTTTCTTCAAACTTGACACCATCTACATGTATAATCAAATCAAGTAGTTCTTCAAAAAATGACATCTCAATTTTAGACTCTTTAGCCAGTAAAAAAGCTTTATTAAAAGGTAAAGGATTCTGATATAGGTCATCAATTTTTTCTTGAACATCAGAAGGAATCTCTTTCTCTATACGATGGACAAATTTCTCAATCTCTTTACGCTCTTTATCTGAAAAATCTTTATCACTAGAGGCACATGATGTAGCTACTGCTTCCAGAGCAATAATCGCAGACCAATACTCATCCATAGAGCTTAATGGATTAAAAGCATCAGGTAGTTGTTGTTTTATTTTGTCAATTTCACTAATAAATTCTACTTTTTCTACCTTTATCTCTTGCTCTTCAGTAATTTCGATTTCTTTATTGATTTCTTTTTCTTCTTTAGATTCTTTTTCTTCATTTATCTCTGTTTTTATAGTAGTTACTTGTTCTTCTGTAACTTCTGTATTTTCTGTAGTTTCTGTAGTTTCTTTTTTTTCGCTAATCTTTTTCTCTTCAATAGCTACTTTTTCTTTACCGAAAATACCCAATAGGTTACTATTTAACTTATGCCAAAAACTCATATTAAATCCTTATAATAAATATATTTCAAAAGAATTATATTATATTTTTATTAAAAAATAATATTAAAATTAAAAAATAAGTAATTATATAATTTGGAAATAGTTACTGTTGATACTCATCAATTCAAAATGGTAAAAATATTTGATATAATATTTATCATAAAAAGTCAAGGGATAAATATGTCTGTAATTATAAATTCTACCATTAAAACCAATGCTTTAGGTCGTTGGTACATAGAGCTTAATGACACTACAAAAGAGGAGCATATGGAAATCTGTTTAGATGTTAATGAGTATGCTGTTAAAATAGAAGCAATAGGGGCAGAGTATGGTGGAGATATAGATGTTGCATGGTCTGCTGAAGATGATGTAACTAAAGAGCAAATAAATGAAGTTAGAATGCAGATGAATGCTTATGAACACGAACGTGAGCAGCAAAAAGCTGCTGAAGCAGTGGGTGGAATGTCACAAACTCATCAAGCTGATGGGACACCTAATTTTTAAATTTATGAACTCGATTTAGTTTGTAACTAATCTCTCCGTTTAAAATCTCAATGACTGAAAAGAATTTTTCAGTCTCTATCCAGTAAGTTCCATCTTCTTTTGTCTCTAAATAATCCAGATAAATCTTTTTGCCAAGTTCTAAAAACTTAGGGTCACCTCTGTAGATATTTTTAGGAATGTTTAAGTAGTGTAGGGGGTTTAAGGCTCGTTCATTTTCAAAAGAGAAAGCTCCTTCATAGTCACGTCGCAGACTTGATAAGGTCGCATCAACACCAAGTTTATCAGCTAATAAGGCTCCTAAAGAGCGAATGTAAGTTCCCTCTGAAACTATTGCTTCAAAATGGACAAAAGGGTGAGAGTAGTTGATTAGATGAATATCATAAATAGTAGAAGTAATCTTTTTTAACTCTACCTCTTTCCCCTCTCGTGCTAAATCATAAGCACGTCGTCCGTTGACCTTTTTAGCTGAAAATTTGGGAGGATAGTAGGTGAGTTCACCTCTTAGGCTCTCTAGTGCTTGGTAGATGTCGTTGATGGTGAACTCAGGGACTATTTTGACTGAATCTACATTTTCAATGTCTAAGCTTTGAGAGTTCGCTCCTAACCATAAGGTTGCTGTGTAGGCTTTGGGTGCTTTTTTTAGGTACTGAAAAAGTTTAGGGTACTGACCAGTAGCAACGATTAGACAACCTGTGGCAAAGGGGTCAAGGGTTCCTGAAAAACCTACTTTTTTAGTGTTGTATTTTCTTTTTACATAACCCATGTAGCCGTTGGAAGAACGAAAAATGGGTTTGTTTACTACAAATAGTCTGTTCATATATCTTATTTTAAACCGATTGAACAAAAGAGCTTAAAATCTCTCTTTTGCTTCCACCAAAGTTGATTTTTAGTTTGTACTCTCTTCCTGATTTGGTTGAGCTTTGTACTCTTCCGATTCCAAAGATTTTATGTTTAACCAAGTCGCCTTTTTTAAAGCTAGGGGTTTTGGTAATCTTGAGTGATTCACCCTGAATAAGTCCTGCTTCTGAAAGGAAACGGCTTTTGTCTATGCGTTTTCTTTGCCCTTTATAGAAACGGCTGTCCACGTAACAAAGCGTGAGGTCAGACTTGGCACGGGTAATGGCAACATAACCTAAGCGACGCTCCTCTTCCATGTTGCATCCCTCACCAAGAAGAGGGAAGAACTCCTCTTCTAAACCTATCACATATAGATATTCAAACTCTAAACCTTTGGAAGCATGTATACTCATAATCGTTATAGCATTTTCATCAAGCTGGTCTTGTTCACTTTGTAGCGAAATATCATTTAGAAAAATATCTAAAGTAAGATTAGGGTTTTTTGAAATGGCTTCTCTAAAGTATCCATAAAACTCATCTATGTTTAGTACTCTCTCTTGCCCCTCTGGTGTAGCTGAGTAGAAATTTTTCATACCTATAAGCTCTTCAAAGAGTTCAATGAAGTTGTAGAGTGACTTGTCCAATTCTACTCGTAGAGTTTCAATATCATTTACAAATTTTTTTAGTGAAGCAGCAGCTTTTTTACTGACGATAGTAGCGAGTTCGGTTATATCTTTCTCTTGTATAAGAGAGAAGATAGAGTATCTATTTTCAAAAGCAGCTTTTTTTAGTTTATCTATGGTTACTTTTCCTATGGCACGTTTTGGCTTATTGATAATACGTTCTAAAGAGAAGTCATCATGGGGGTTAGAGAAGAGTCTAAAGTAGGAGATAATATCTTTTATCTCTGCTCTATCATAAAAACGCATACCCCCTAAAAGTTTAAAAGGAAGTCCCTCTTTTGTGAAACCCTCTTCAAGTGAGCGTGAAAGGGCATTGATTCGGTAGAGAACAGCAATCTCATCGGAAGAGACCCCTTTTGCTAACAGCTCTTTGACCTCTTTTGCAATGGCACGTGACTCCAGCGATTCATCTAACGAATGAAAAACTTTAACGGCTATTCCATCACCCTTATGAGAAGTCAGTTTTTTCCCTATACGTTGGCTATTATGTTCTATAAGTTCATTGGCAGCTTTAAGTATAGGAGTTGTTGAGCGATAATTGGTTTCAAGTTTGACTGTTTTTGTATTTTTGAACTGTTCTGAGAACTCTAAAATATTTCGTATATTTGCCCCACGCCAACCATAGATACTTTGGTCATCATCACCTACAACACAGAGGTTTCCATGCTCTGAAGCTAGAAGTTCTAGTAGTTTAAACTGTAGTTCATTGGTGTCTTGGTACTCGTCTACCATGATATATTTGTAACGGTTAGAGGTCTCTTTTCTCAGCTCATCATCTTTTTTTAATATTTGATAGGTAAGCATAAGCAGGTCATCAAAGTCTACTAGATTGTTTTCTATGATTTCTGTCTCATACGCTTTATAGACAGTGGCTATCTGTTTATAGTCAGGAAGTTCTGCTTTTTTTATAATCTCATCAGCACTTAAAAGTGTGTTCTTATATTTAGAAATCTCAGAGTTGATAAAGGCGATGTTAAGGTCTATTTTCTTTTCTTTTGCAATACGCTTAATAATACGTTTCTTATCATCAGAGTCAATAATTACAAAATTATTGGCACGTCCTAGTTTTTCAATATGAAATTTTAAAAATAGAAGACCAAATTTATGAAAAGTACAAAGAAGTGGCATAGAAGATGTTTTATGAGTCATGAGTGCATTGGCACGTTCACGCATCTCTTTTGCAGCTTTATTAGTAAAGGTTAAAGTTAGTGTGTTTTGTGGGTCAATGCCTACTTCAGAGATAAGATAGGCTAATCTTGTGGTTAAAGTTTTTGTTTTTCCACTACCAGCTCCTGCTAAGATAAGTTGTGGTCCATCAATATGTTTTACTGCTTCGCGTTGTGCGTCATTTAGGGCTTCTAATACTTTTTTCATAACTTGATTATAACACTTTATTGATTAATTTTTAATATATAATGTTGAATCATAAAAAAATGATAAGTTCTAATTATATTTTTATCTAAAGATATTTGTTAAACTTATGAAGAAGTTTAAATATAATTAGATATAATTATTTTAATAAAGATTATAAGGGAATGTAATGT
>JALXFN010000039.1 GCA_027068975.1 Campylobacteraceae bacterium
TTATTGGGCAAAATAGAGAGGCTTCAAACCTAAAGCTCTACGACAAAGTGATGCAAAATATGGACCAACTCCCTAAAGGAACCATGCCACCTTTAGTAAAACCTTTTGATATTGATATTGACATTCCTATCTTGACCGTTGCTTTCTATAAAAACTCTGACTCTAAACTTGACAACATCAAACTCTATAAGACCATTCGAGAGATACAACAAGACATCAATGCCCTAGAGAATGTCTCAAAGACTACTCTTAAAGGGGTCAAACACCCTCAATTTAATGTCTTTATCGACCTCTATAAACTCTCTGCCTATCATATCTCTCTTGGGCAGGTAGCAAAAGCGATTCGCTCTATCTCTACCAATGCCCCTGAGATAGATACTACCTCTTCGACAGGAAAGCTAACGGTTTTTGGTATTAAGAATGCCATTGAGGATATTAGCGATTTAAAAGAGCTGATTGTTGCTCAATATATGGGGTCACCTATCTACTTAAAGACCATTGCCAAGATAGAGTACAACTACGATGTTCAAAACTTTAAGTCGGTACTGCTTAGTTATCGAAAACATCAAGGAAAAAGAGAGTTTGTTGATGCAGGTGACCAGATAACTCTAACGGTCTCTAAACTCAAAGGAACCAATGCTGTGAACATTGCCGAAGAGGCGATTGAGGAGTTGGAGAAGAACAGAGAGCGACTTCAAGAGCAGGGTGTTGGGTTTATTGTGACGCGAAACTATGGTGAACGTGCCAATGAAGCAGTCAATGAGTTGGTACACCACTTGGTGATTACCATTTTGATTATTGCGTTTATTTTGATTCCATTTTTGGGGTGGAGAGAGTCGTTGGTGGTGACCATTGCCGTACCGATGATTTTAGCAACGACACTTTTTATTGCCTTTATGACCGACCAGACGATTAACCGTATTACGCTTTTTGCTTTTCTACTTTCGTTGGGGCTGATTGTTGATGATGCGATTATTGTCATAGAGAATATCCATCGACGTATGCACCTACCTGAGTCTAAGGGGTTGAGCTTCTCTGAGATTATTATTCAAGCAACCGATGAGATTGGACCTTCGACCAATATTGCAACCATTGCTATTATGCTTACGATGATACCTATGGCATTTGTAGGGGGGATGATGGGGCAGTTTATGACTCCAATTCCTCTCAATGTGCCTGTCGCGTTGGGGGTGTCGCTCTTTGTGGCTTATGTCTTTGCTCCCTATTTGGCAAAGAAGCTTATTAAGTTTACCCCTCATCATGAGGAAGAGAAACCACCTGTAGAGGAGACAAAGTAGTGGAAAAGTTGGTCTATGCAATCGTCTCTAAGAGACGAAACCGATGGTTAGTAACCCTTATTGTCCTTTTTTCGATGATGGGGGCGGTCATGATGTTGCCTACCAAGTTAGTGAAAGCTAAAATGCTTCCAGGAAAGTCTGCCAACACCTACACCATCTACATTGACACTGCTACCAATGCCTCTATAGAGGAGACCAAAAAGGTCACCTCTTGTGTAGTAAATTATATGAAAGATGAGGAAGAGGTAACCGATATGGAGGTCTTTTTAGGGCAGGGGGCTCCTTTGGACTATGCAGGTTTGGTCAAAGGTTCAGCTCTTAAATCTCTTAAAAATCAAGCTGAGATTGTCATTAACCTTACCGATAAACATGAGCGAGAGGAGCCATCGTACATGATGGTACATCGAACGCGTCCAGAGATTCAGAAGCTTTGTGGCTCTTTGGTTCCTCACACCTCTATTCGTTTTATTGAGATGCCATCGGGACCTCCTACACTAGCAACCATTGTGATTGAACTCTTTGGAAAAGATGACAAACTTTTACGCAAAACAGCAAAACGTGTTGCTACGCTACTAAGCGAGACTGAGGGGTTGGTCGATGTGGACATTATGCAAGATGACCTCTACACTAAATACAATTTGGTTCCCAACAAAGAGAAGATTATTCGTTCGGGCTTAAGTGTTGACCAAGTCAATCAGATAACCTACTTAGCCTTTAAAGGGATGATGGTTGCGGCAAAAAACACACGCAATCAACAAGACCAGATACCTGTCTTTTTACGCCTCTCCAAAGAGACACGAACCATAGAGGGGGACTCCAAAAGAGCTTTAGAGTCTAAACTCTCTTCGCTAAGACTTATTAATCGAAAAGGGATGATGATTCCTCTTTCGGAAGTGGTTTCAGTAGAGGCATTAGAATCTAGCCCTGCTATCTATAGAAAAAACCTTAAAAACTATGTTGCCATTACAGCAGAGTGTGACATGGTGAGTCAGGTCTACCCTCTACTTGATGCACGAGATACCATGTTAGAGAAGCTCTCCGATGAGTTCAACGTGACCAAAGTAGCAG
>JALXFN010000040.1 GCA_027068975.1 Campylobacteraceae bacterium
ATTATGACTTTTTTTTTATTATAAAAATCTAAAAAAAGCTTATTATTATGAACTCTAAACCATTTATTAATGCAAAAATAGATAAAATCTATATTTAATAGATAACAACAGGAGATTTTTTGAAAAGTAATCAGTATTCAGTTAAAATATATGAAACACGAATTGATGATGAAGAGGAATTCATAAGTTTCTTTGATACGAACTATACACTTTTTAAGGATCATCTTATTGTTATACAGGGTAAATTACCTAAGCGTATTGAAAACTATTTAAAAGTTAAAAAATTAAAATACTTACATAATTTTGACTTGCCAAAAGGACGAAGTAGAAAAGCACTAGAGAGTGAGTTAAATGCAGAAAAAGTAGAGAGTGTAATCTCTAAGCAGATTGCAGAAGCAAAGGTAGAAGAACTCTCTTCTCGTTTGCAAAACAATCTAACGGTACTTGATGATATGATTAGAAGTGGTCGTGAACTTAATATAGAAGGGGATTTACTTCTTCTTAATCGTGTTAACAGTGGAGCGACTATTAATGCTTTAGGTAATGTCATTATTACCAAAGTGGTTGAGGGTGCTATTCGTTGTAATGGAAACTTTATGATGTTAACAGCTTCACCAAAAGCCAATATAATTTTTCATGGTGTTGAAGTTGAAAACAATCTTTTGGCAAATAAACTAAACCGAGTTGAATTAAAAAATAATGAAATAATCATAACCCCCGTGTTAAAGAAGGAGATAAATTGGGCATAGTAATAGCAGTAATTAGTGGAAAAGGTGGTGTTGGTAAAACAACAGCTACAGCAAACCTTGGTTTAGGTGTGGCATTAAACGATAAAAGATGTGTGGTCGTAGACTTTGATATTGGTCAAAGAAACTTAGATATGATTTTAGGTTTGGAGAACCGTGTTGTTTATGATATTGTTCAAGTTATGGAGGGTGATGCTTCTGTAAAACAAGCACTTATTAAGAGTAAGGTGAATGAAAATCTTTTCTTTTTAGCTGCTTCACAAAGTAAAGACAAAACAGTGTTGGAGTCTGATAAAGTACAGAAACTTGTAACAGAGTTGAAAGAAGATTTTGACTTTGTTATTTTAGATGCACCAGCAGGGATAGAGAGTGGGTATGAACATACTATTGAGTTTGCAGATGCTGCCATTATAATTGTCAACCCAGAAGTGTCCTCTATTCGTGATGCTGACAGAGCCATTGGTATTTTAGACTCTAAGTCACATAAAGTCAAAAATGGTGAAGATGTTGCTAAATATCTTGTTATTAATCGTATCGATGCGGATATGGTTCAAAAAGGTGAAATGTTAAAGAGCGAAGATATTTTAGAAATCTTAAGTGTCAAACTTCTTGGAAAAGTACCAGAAGATAAGGGTGTTATAGATGCTTCAAATCAAGGTAAACCAGTAATTTTAGATAAGAAATCAGTTGCAGGACAAGCCTATTTTCGGATCGCATCACGTCTCTGTGGCAAAAAAGTAGATATGAAAGATATAGAGGTTGCTAACTCTGGATTTTTCTCAAAACTTTCGGGGATATTTAAATAATGTTTGGATTTTTTAAAAGAAAAAAAAGTGCATCTGTCGCTAAAGATAGGTTGACCATCGCTATTATGTCTGATAGAGATAGAACCAATGCTTATCCATTTATGGATGAGATGAAAGCTGAAATTATTGAAGTGGTTAAAAAGTACATTGGCGTTAAAGGTGTTGAGATTAAAAAAGAGGTAGATGGTGACTTAGAAGCACTCTCTATAGATGTAGAATTAGATGGAGATGCTGTCGTTAAACTATAGAGTAGATTAAACTACTCTATATAAGTTATTTTATGCAAGAACTTCTGGAATTCTAATCATTTGACCTGGATAAATAAGGTCAGGATCTTTAATAACTTCAAGGTTTGCCTCAACTATGTGTGTATATTTACTTCCATCATCATAAAATTTATCAGCAATTCCCCATAGCGTATCGCCTTTAACAATACTATAGAAAATTTCCTCAGGAATCTCTCTGGTGCTGTCTTCAGATATCTGTTCCATGGTTACAAGTTGGTCAGCATTTACCTGTGCTATACCCTCTACATTTCCTGCAATTAATATTGCTTTTTCTCTAGTAGGATAGTTTTGTGCTACACCTGCCAAATCAACTCTGTCACCTTCAACACCAACGGTTAAACCATCTACTGGAAGTTCGCTAAAGCTACTCTCTATCTCTTCTTTAATAGCAGCAGCATCATCACCTTTGCCTAGTAATTTTTTACCTGCATCTGATACGAAATCGAAAAAACCCATTTTGTTTCCTTTTAATTTTTTTGTTACTAATAATTATATTCTATTAACCTTAAGACTCTTTAAGAATCCTTGGTAAAGTGATACCTGTTTGGCTTTGATATTTACCTTTTCTATCACTATAAGTAGTTTCACATTGCTCATCACCTTGTAAAAAGAGAACTTGTGCAATCCCCTCATTGGCATATATTTTAGCTGGTAGAGGAGTTGTGTTGGATATTTCTATGGTAATGTGCCCTTCAAATCCTGGCTCAAAAGGTGTAACATTGACGATGATTCCACAACGTGCATAGGTACTTTTTCCAAGACAGATTGCCAAAGTATCTGATGGCATTTTAAAGTACTCAACTGTTCGTGCTAAAGCAAAAGAGTTAGGAGGGACTATACATACATCACCTTTAAAATCTACTACATTGTTGTCATTAAAATCTTTTGGGTCAACCACTTCTGCATTAATATTTGTAAAAATTTTAAACTCATCACTTACTCTAATATCATATCCATAAGAGCTAAGTCCATAAGAGACAACACCTTCTCCTACTAAGGCTTCACAAAATGGTGTAATCATCTCTTCATTAAGTGATTTTTCACGTATCCAACTGTCTGCTTTTAATCCCATCTACTGTTTCCTTCTATTTAAATAATACTATAAACGAATAACACGAATGTTTGCATTACTCTTTAGTTTGTTGAAGAAGTCTTGTCCTGCTTGACCCCTTTGCTCTTGCATCCACATCATGGCAACTTGTTGTTTAACAGCTTGGAATCCACCTTCTCCTTGTGAACCTTTTGATTTTACAAAATAGGCAATAAAACCTTTTCCTGTATTTATAGGCTTAGTAAAACTACCAGTAGGGGTTGTATTGATTAGGTTAAGAAGTGCTGGACTCATTTCAGCTGAACTGGCCAATATATTCTTTTTTTTGACACCTTCTACTGGTTGCATTGGGTTCTCCATCGCTTCTTTTAGGCTTTGGGCTGTTGGTGCTGCGTAGGCGACTAAGCTCATTTGTATGGGTGCTGCAGAAAATTTATCTTTATGCATGTTGTAGTACGTCTCAAGTTCAGCATCACTTGGTGGTGTAATGGTTGCTAAAATATGCTCTTTAAAAAAACGCTCTTTTTTCATCTCTATACGAAGTTGTTTTAGATATAAGTCCCATGTTAGACCTTTTTGTGCCAATATATTTTTCATCTGTTCTTGTGTCATTCCTTTTGATTGAGCAATGGCTTGTACTTTTGCTTGAACCTCTGAAGGGTCTATCTCTATATGGGCTTTTCTAAGAGCAGATTTTTCTAGTCTATCTTTTATGAGTGCTTCAACGGCAGCTTGTTTTGACATGCCCATTTTCTCTTGAACAGCTTGAATCTCCAGTGTAGTAATGGCCTCACCTTCAACATCAATGGCAATTGCATCAAGAACTTGTGCATTTGCAGAACTTATAAGTACAAATAGGAGAAGGGGTAAAAAATTTTTCATCTGATAATCCATTTAAATTTAGTAGAAAGATTATATCAAAATAGATTTATAAAACAAATTAGTTTAAAAGTGTAGGGCAATACTTGACACTAGGATTTTTTTTAACTATAATTATGCTTAATTGACGTAGGGTGCTGTTTTCAATGCACCATTAGAGCAGGAGTAAAAATGTCACTAAAAATGAAACACTTAATGGAACAGACAGGAGAAAGTAAGTCAACCATTCTCTTTTATGTAAAAGAGGGCTTACTCCCCGAACCAGAAAAACCAAAACCAAATCTTCATCTATATGATGAGTCATGTATAAATATTATAAAATTTATAAAGTATTTACAAAATCAATTCTCTTACTCTATAGCTCAAATACAGGCAATTTTTAAAGAGAATAAATTTAACTTTTCTGATGACTTCTCTATGATGTTACGCTCTTTACAGATGATGTCAGGTGCTTCTGATGGTAAGTGGTACAGTGATGATGACTTTTTAGAGCTTTCAGAGTTAAGTTCAAAAGAATTGGATGAATATCTAAAAAGAGGCTTACTCTTTAGGCAAGAGCAAGGTTTTTCAACACAAGAGTTAAAGTTAGTCGAGGTTTTTAAACGAGCTAAAACTTTAGGGCTTGATGAGAAACTTTTTGATGCTTATGTTAAGTCGGCACGAGAACTAGCAAAGATAGAGTATGCCTTAGGCTCACAGATGCTAGAGCGTGATAAATCTTTAAATAATGAGCATTATGAGTTGCTTTTTGACTCTATTTTAACATTGAAGCCTTATCTTTTTAATATGCACACCATGCAAGAGCATAAAAAACAGATGGAATTGAAAAATAGATAAAAAATTGCCATTTAATGCGTAGGGTGCTGTTTTCCAACGCAGCATTTATACAGATTTATCGTATTTAATAACAAGGAAATAAAAAATGAAACAACTATTTAAAATCGCAGGGTTCACCCCCTATATATTTATCGTATTTTTAAACTCCATGACCGATTTGGGTCACAAAATAGTTCTGCAAAATACTATATTTAAAGCTTATGAGGGAACAGAACTTATTATATTAACAGCCATTGTCAATGGTTTGATTTTGCTTCCTTTTATATTTCTATTTTCCCCTTCTGGATTTTTGAGTGATAAATATCCTAAAGTACAGATTATTCGAGTTGCCTCTTTGGCTGCCATTGTCATTACAACACTGATTTTAGCTTCTTATATTATGGGTTGGTTTTGGGTAGCGTTTGGGCTTACTTTTGTGTTGGCTGCTCAGTCAGCTATCTATGGACCTGCTAAGTATGGACTCATAAAAGAGATGGCTGGTAATGAGCAGTTAACCGCTGCTAATGCAATGGTTCAATCGGTTACTATTATATCTATTTTGGCTGGAGCCGTTATATACTCTATTTTCTTTGAGTCCTATTTGGCTGATAGAAGTACCAATCCAAGTGAGATACTTCAATATATTTACCCACTTGGATTTGCACTCATAGGTGCTTCTGTACTAGAGTTTTTACTCTCTTTACGTCTTATTAAGACCATTCAGATTAAAAAGAACATGCAGTTTAAACCTAAAAAATATGCTAACTTGACTTATTTAAAAGGGAATATGAAACTGCTTCAAAAGAGTCCTACTGTTTGGCTCTCTATTATTGGGCTTTCTATTTTTTGGGGAATATCTCAATTGGTTGTGGCTATATTTGGTGAGCATCTAAAAACTCACATGGGCATTACCGATACGGTAACAGCACAAGGGATTTTGGCACTTTCAGGGATTGGGATTGTAGTTGGTTCTATGTTGGTTTCTCGGCTTTCACGTAAATATATTGAGACAGGTATTATCCCTATAGGTGCTTTGGGTATATCTATCTCACTTTTTTTTATTCCTATATGTAACTCCGTTACAGCTTTAAGTGTTTTGTTCTTTTTTTATGGTGTTTTCTCTGGACTATTTATTGTTCCACTTAATACACTTATTCAGTTTGCCACACCAAAACGCATGATGGGTAAGGTTCTTGCTGGTAACAACTTTATGCAGTATCTTGTTATGTTCTTTTTTTTACTTTTAACTACTATTTTTGCCTACTTAGGATTTGAGAGTTCAACTCTATTTACTGTCGCTATGTGGGTTTCTATTATTGGTTTTTTATATACGGTTATCAAACTTCCTCAATCTATGGTTCGTTTTTGGGTACGTTTTATGTTTGGACTCAAATATAACATCGAAGTTGAGGGGTTAAATAATCTAAAAGGAAGCCGTGGAGTTTTACTTTTAGGTAACCATGTTTCATTTTTAGATTGGGCATTTTTACAGATAGCTTACCCAAAACAGATTCGTTTTGTGATAGATAGACACTACTATAACCTTTGGTATTTTAAGCCTATATTTAAGTTTTTTGGAGCCATTCCTATCTCGACTCGTGGTGGTAAAAATGCTTTAAAACTTGTAGGTGAAGCTTTAGAAAATGGTGACACTGTTGCACTTTTTCCTGAAGGTCATCTCTCTCGTAATGGTCATATAGGAACTTTTCAAAAAGGGTTTGAGATAGCAGTTGCTGAGACAGAGGGTGCAGTTATAGTTCCTTTCTACTTACGTGGTCTGTGGGAGGGTGGTTTCTCTCACGCTTCAGGTAAAATGAAAAACAGAAACCTAAAAGATGTTGGGGTTATGTTTGGAAAAGCAATGGATATTCACTCCTCTGCTGTAGAGGTAAAGGAGCAGGTCAACAAGCTCTCTATCTATTCATGGAAAAATTATATGGAGCGTCTGGATACTCTACCAAAAACATGGATAGTTGAGGCAAAAGGTGTAGGCTCAAAACTAAGTATAGCTGATTCAACAGGGGTTGAGTTAAGTGGGTATAAGTTTATAACTTCTGTTTTTCTTATGAGAAATAAGTTCAAAAAGTTTTTAGGTGAGCGTCAAAATGTTGGGCTTATTGTTCCTACTTCTGCTGGAGGAAGCATCGCCAATATGGCAACTTTAACTTTAGGTAAAACCATTGTGAACTTGAACTACTCATCAGGGACCCAAAGTTTAAAGTATGCTATTGAGTTAGCAGGTATTAAACAGGTTATTACCTCAAAACAGTTTATGACAAAGCTAAAAGCAAAAGGTTTTGACTTAGAAGAGGCGATGGAAAATGTAGAGTTGTTTTATCTGGAAGATATAAAGAAAAGTATCTCTAAAGTAGAGCAGTTGCTTATGTTTTTACAAGCAAAGCTTTTACCAACTTTTGTTTTAAGTGCTTGTTATATTAAAAAAGTTTCAAACAATGATACAGCTGCTATCTTATACTCTAGTGGAAGTGAAGGAACTCCAAAAGGTATTGAGCTTACACATCAGAATATTTTAGGAAATATTAAACAGTTTATAAATGTCATCAATCCAAATGAACAAGATGTAATGTTAGGAACCTTACCTATTTTCCATTCGTTTGGTCTAACCGTTACAACGTTTGCACCTCTTATAGAGGGGATACCTGTTATTTGTCATCCTGACCCTACAGATGGTATGGGCATAGCAAAGTTAGCCAGTAAATATAATGCTACCTTCCTCTTTGCCACGGCTACTTTCTTTAGACTCTATGCAAGAAATAAGAAGATTCACCCTTTAATGTTTGAGAAATTACGCATGGTTATAGCAGGAGCAGAGAAGTTACCTTTGGAGATTCGTAAACTCTTTAAAGAGCGATTTGGAAAAGAGATTTACGAAGGATATGGTGCAACCGAGACTACTCCAGCTGCTAGTTGTAACATTCATGATGCCATTGTTCCTGATACTTATCATGTACAAGTAGGAAACAAGATAGGAACGGTAGGTATGGCACTTCCTGGTTCTGCTTTTATGATTGTAGACCCAGATAGTTTTGAACCTCTACCAATAGGTGAAGATGGTATGATTTTAATCGGTGGAACACAGGTTATGAAAGGCTATTTAGGTGACCCCCAAAAGACAGCCTCTGTAATAAAAGAGATAGATGGAATCCGTTGGTATGTCTCAGGTGATAAGGGTCATTTAGATAAAGATGGCTTCTTAACCATTGTTGACCGTTATAGTCGTTTTGCAAAAGTTGGTGGTGAGATGGTGAGTTTAGGTCTTGTCGAGACAGAGATTAACAAGTTAATAGATGAGGATTCTCAAATTGCCATTACAGCTATTCCAGACGATAAAAAGGGTGAACGTTTAGTTCTTCTTTTAGAGGGTAAAAAAGATTTAGATGAGTTAAAAAGTGAGATAAAAAATCTTGGATTAAATCCTCTGTTTATACCTAGTTCTTATTTTAAGGTAGATGAAGTTCCAAAGCTTGGAACAGGTAAGGCTGACTTTAAAGGGGCTAAGAAGATGGCTTTGGAGTTGGTGGGGTAGAGTGCGTTTTTGTTGAAATGTATCCCTTTATAGATAACTCATTATCAAATAAAATTGGTATAAAATAAAAAGGTTTATTTTTTGCTATCAGTACAAAATATTATTCTTAATAATTAAAATCATATTAACAATGAGTTGTTTTAATAATTAGTTGTATGTTTTGTCATAAATATTGATTTTTTTTAATGATTCTTTATATGATTAAGTTTTAACATATAGAAACTACTTTATACTTAACAAATAAATATATATATATATATTAATTTTATAACAAGGGTGTTTTGAATGAAAATTTTTCTTATATTTTTTCTTATTTTTTTTTCAGCGTGTAGTACAAAAGAGTATAAACTTTTTCAAGAGGAAAATCCTGAAGAAGTTTTTAAACCTCAAGAGTTAAATATTACTTACAGCTCAAAAATCGTCCCTAATGATATTTTGACAATTGATATTTATAACATGAACAAGAAAGCAAATATTATGATGCCTGATGTGGGAACAACATCAGCTGTTCCCAATAATAATTACGTTGTCTACTCCGATGGGACTATTATATTGCCTTTGTTAAATAGTGTAAAAGTTGAAGGTTTAACTATTAAAGAGTTAAGTAGTATGTTAACGGATAAATATAGAGAGTTTTTAAATGCACCCTATGTAAAAGCAAGTATAAAAAATCATAAAATTTTTGTCTTGGGAGAGGTTGAAAAGAGAGGAGTTGTTCCTTTAGAGGGGGAAACCATTTCTGTCATAGAAGCCATAGCGAGGTCAGGGGGGTTAACTGACCATGCTATAAGAAGTCGTATACGTGTCATAAGTGAAGAGAATGGAAAATACGTTATGCATACTTTAAATCTTCATGATTTTTCTACATTAAATAGTCATAATTTAATGTTAAAAAATAACAGTATTGTCTATGTTGAGCCTAAAGGAACTAAAGCTGTACGGGTCGCTATTAATGATTATTTACCAATTATGCAAGCCATTTCAAGTGTTCTTGGAACATTTTTAACCATAGATTATTTGAAAAATTAGAGGGAGAGTTATGAATAATAATATAGAAGAAGATGAGATAGATATACATAAAATTATAAGCCATTTAAAAAACAATTTAAGTACTATTTTGGTGATTACTTTTGTAGTTACTTTTTTGGCTATTATTTATGCTTATTTTTTAAAACCAGTCTACTCAAGTTCTGTTAAGGTCTCTTTTTCTGACCAAAAAACATCAAAACTGACAGCTATTATACCTGAAGAGCTTACTGCATTTGGAATGAAAGAGTCTGAACTTGAAACAGTGAAGTTGACTTTAATGACAAGAAAGTTTATTAATTCGGTTATAAAAGATTTAAATATAAATCAACGTTATTTTATAGAAAAAAATTTTAGAAAAAATGAGATATATGCTTTTAAAAACTTAGAAGTCAAGATAGATATTCATGATGAAAGGTATGTCGCGTCTACAAATGAAAGTTTGCATGGAGAGTTATTTGAAGTGCAACCTATAGACAGTAAGAAATATTTACTTAAAGTGGATGTTTTAGACTATGAAAAAGTACATAAATATGGAGAGGATGTTAAAGAGAGTTTTTTTAATATAAAAGTTTCAAAAAAAGGAAATTTATCTGAAAAGTCTTATTTTGTACAAGTTAGCAATAAACGTTTATTGGCTGATGCTATTTTAGCAAATATGCAGGTTAGTATACTCTCAGACAATGTGATGGAAATTACCTATCATGATAGTGTAGCAAAAAGAGCAAAAGAGTTGGTTCACGCCATATCAGAAAAATTTATTACTTATACTTTGGATAAAAAGACAAATGAGCTTAGTAAAACTTTAGCATTTTTAGAAACACAAATTGCTGAAACAAAAATGCACCTTCAATCAAAAGGAGAGAAACTTCAACGTTATCAACAGGAGAGTGAAGTCTTTATGCCTATGGAGTCAAGTGTAACTCTTTTTGATACGGTAAGTGAGAAAAAAGAGGCCATTAAAATGTTAGAACTACAAGTAAACGAGTTAAAAAACTTTAAAATGGCATTGAAAAAAAACAGTTTAAATACTGTTTCACTACGTTACAGTGGTATAGATACGTCATCTATTCAATCACTTATTGAACTTTTTAGATCAGATTCATTAGCGTTAAATGAGATGAAACTACAATCACAAAATATTGAAAAATCACTTACAAAAAACATGCAGTTAAACAGTTTAATTAAAGAGTTGAATGAGCAAAAAAAATTATTAGATGAGTTAAGATTTAACTTTACATCAGGACATCCACAAGTGATAAAAGTCAGTGAGTATTTATCTCAAATAGAAACCAATATTAGAGATTATATATCTGAAAATATAAAAAAGCTAGAAGAGAGTAAACGATTAACCAAAAGAAAAATACTTAATAACATTACAATGACACAAAACAATATTTCATCAAAGCTAAAAGTTTTAAAGAGAGATTTGAGTGAAAAGAGTAAGCTTTTGAAATCGTTGCCTGGAAAAGATTTAACCATTCAAGATTTGAAACGTCAGTTTACGTTGAGTGAAAATATTTATACTTTTTTGCTGCAAAAAAAGATGGAACTTGACATCTCAAAAGCTTCAACTATTGCTAATACACAAGTAATAGAAGATCCAGTTGAAGCACTTAGTCCTATAAAACCCAATAAAAAACTTATTGTTGTAGTAGGTTTAATCTTAGGTTTGATTCTTGGGGTACTCTATACTGCTATAAAAGCAATGCTCGATACAAAAATTAGAGATGCATCAACTGTTGAAGAGTTAACAGATGCTCCTCTTTACGGAGTATTACCACTTAAAGACAATAAAAGGTTTTTTGAAGAAGCCTTAAGAAGTATACGAACAAACTTACAGTTTGTACTTCCTACGGAAAAAGAGTGTATAACTATGTTGATTTCTTCAACTGTACCAGGAGAGGGTAAAACTACAGTTATTGCTGGTTTATCAAAGATAGTAGCACAGAGTGGTAAAAAAGTATTATTAATGGATTTGGATTTAAGAAAACCAAGGCTTTATCAGGAGTTAAAAAAGAGTAATAGAGCTGGTATGACACATTATCTAGTAGGAGATATGGATTATAAAGATTTTATTCAACCTATTAATGATAATTTAGACTTCTTTGCAGCAGGAACGGTTCCTCCAAATCCTTCAGAACTTATTATGAGTGAAAAATTTGATAATCTTATGAAAGAATTGATGAAAAGTTATGATTATATTCTGTTTGATACAGCACCTATTGGTTCTGTAATCGATGCAAATATACTTTTTAAATATTCTGATATTGTACTTTTAGTTGTCAAAGCAAACTATGCAGAAAAAGATTATTTAGAGAACTTTAATAAACAAAGAAGAGAAAAGAATATTAAGTCAGCAGGAATTATCTTAAATCAGGTTAAATTACAAAAAAATGATAGTTACGGTTACGGTTACGGTTATGGTTATGGTTACGGAATTGGAAAGGAATCTTAAGTGGTACTTCCCTTCTTCTCTTTTAAAGATAAACAGAGTTTAGTAGATGTTGATATACATTCACATCTTATTCCTAAAATTGATGATGGAGCTAAAGATATAGAGCGTTCTATTGAATTGATTTTATCTTTAAAAGCCATGGGTTACAATAAATTAATTACCACACCTCATGTGAGTGATATGTTTTTAAACAACTCACAAACTATTTTAGAAGGTTATAAAAAGTTAAAGGAAGAGTTGGTTCAGAGAAAGATAGAAATCGATATAGAAGTTGCTGCTGAGTACTATGCTGATGAGCATTTTGAAGCACTCTTAGCCCAAGGAGATATTTTAACTTTTGGTGGTAAAGAAAAATACCTTCTATTTGAACTCTCTTATTTTTCACCCCCACTAGATTTAGAAAGTTTGATTTATGATATAAAGTTGGCTGGTTATAGACCTGTCTTGGCACATCCAGAACGTTATATGTATTTACATGACAGTATAGATAAGTATAGAGACATAAAAAATATGGGTGTTCTATTTCAGATAAATTTGATTTCAATAGATGGTTATTACTCTTCTGAAGTAACACAAGCTGTTAAAGAGTTAATAGTTAACGGAATGGTAGATTTTATAGGATCAGATACTCATCATAGACAACATTTAAAACACCTAAAAAAAAGTTTTTCTAATGGTTTGTATAAAAAAATTTTTAAATACAATAAAATTTTAAATAATATTATATAATTGATAATTTCTTATATTTATAAATATTAAAATAAAAATATTTATAAATATAATTATTAAGATAACTTTTAAGAATATAGCGTTAAAATCACATATACCATTTTATTAAATTAGTCTTAATTTATAAATTGTTAAATAGTATTTTATACTATTTTTTTATGGGAATACAAATTCAACGAAAAAGGAAGAAAAATGAAGAGAGCAAATTATGCTTTATTTTTAATGGCTTTACCATTTATGATAACGGCTTGTGGAGGAGGTTCGACTTCTAATGCTAATGAACAAGAGGCGTCAGCTGATGATATAGCAGCTCAAGTTGAACTTCGACTATCTTCAGAGCAAACAGATGCAGAAAATACGATTACTATGGCGATTGAGCAAAATACTCCAGGGGAGTATAGAAAAGCTGATTGGATACCAAATATGGCTACTGGAAGTAGTAAGCAACTATCCAAAACCTCTTATACTCCAACGAAAAATGTTGTTTCATCAAAAGTAAAATCAAATGGTGATAGCACAACGGGTTGGTATGTTTATGATGCAGACCCTGCTGGTGCGACAATTGGAAGTGAATATGATGATGTCAAGGGAAGTAATGTTGTTTGTACAAATGGTGATGGCTTAAAGAATGGTTATACACTAGGTTGGACAGCGCAGGATTGGACTAGTAGTAATACTAGCAAGTTAATGAAATGGAGTGAGGGTACTAATAAAACCATTAAATGGAGTATGAAGTATGATGAGGATTACATGATATATGTAAGAGTAAGTACAACAGATGGTTATAGATATCTATTTTATACCGATGCCAATTTAAATTATGGTACATCAGGATATGATGCTCCTCATTATATTCATAATGGCTTAGGTTCAGCATCTAAAGATGGGACATGGAGAACATTTACTAGAAATTTAAGTGCTGATTTAAAACGATTTAATCCTAATAATGAAATTATTACAGTTGACGGATTTTTTATTAGAGGTTCAGGATGTGTAGATGATATTGAACTACTTAAAACAGAGGGTACTGAAGTTAATAGTATTGTTTACGAAGATGCTGAAGATGGTAAAAATTCAAGATGGGCAGTTTACGATAATACTCCTGCTGGTGCAAGTATTAAAAATGTAAATGATGCTGACAAATCTTCAAGAGTTATTGAAGTAAGTGGTAGTGGTATAGATAATGGATTTATTCTTGGTGCATGGAACAGTACAAATGGTTGGAAAAATACTATAAATAAAGAGATTTCATGGGACATGAAGTTTAATGATGAGTTTGTTGTATATATAAGTGTAATTACAGCTAATGGTCCTCGTTTTATAACATACTCTCCTTTAAGTGATACGACATATGCTACAAATCCTAACTATGGTCAAGGAAAGATAGAAGAGGGTGGATATACATACATTCACTTAGGTCTTAACCCGAATACAAGAGGTGGTACATGGCAAACAGTTTCAAGAAACTTAGAACTTGATTTGAAAAAGTATGAGCCAAATAACTCTCTTATTGCTGTATCTGCATTCCTTGTTCGTGGTTCTGGTAGATTAGACAACATTAAAATGTTTGATACCAACACTGATGGTGACTACGATAATAGTACAAACTAAGAACAAAACTTTACTGCTAACTCTAGCAGTAGTTTAAGGAATCAGCATTGTTAAAGATGCTGGTTCTTTTACTTTTACTCTCCTAAAAATACATTACGTAAACGGTTATAATTCTTTTTTATATAGGCTGGATGGAAACGGTTATTATTTAAATAGTATTTCTCTAAGGTAAAGCTGTTTTCTACCTCTTTTAGATGATGTGGTTGAGCGTAACTTGCTTCACCTTGGGAAACGATGGTTTTTCGTCTATTATAGGTTAAATAATCACCTTGAATATCTAAATATTTTGTTTTGACTTTTTGAGTGGTACCAAAGGGTATAGATAATGTTAATTTTGCTACAGTATTATCACCTTTCACTTCATGCTCTGTTTGAGATATATCAAACCTTACGGCTGTATCAGAGAAGTATCTCTCTAAACTAAGCATTGCTCCTTCATCTCCATAAAGAAACTCTCCTGTTGTTAGTTTTATGTTTGAATTGAGAGGTTCCCAATAGTACTGATAGCTAAGTAGTCTCTCTTCTCTATATTCATCAAAACCATATCTATCTAGATTATGGTACATATCATCTTTCAGTTTTGTAGCTTTTGCTGTTAAAGTATGGTTACCATTTAAACTACTTATTGAACTCTCAAAAGAGCCACCAGTTAGTTTTCTATCAAACTGTCCTACTTGTAGCAAGTTAATCCAACGATATGGTAAATCTATTTGAAAATATTGAGAGAGTAATATCTGGTCTATCTCTGCTGCTGTTTTGTTTCTATTTCTATAGTCAAATACTCTTCCCTCTTCAAAGTTATCAGAGATAGCCAGAGGTACATTATACCTAGTACTAAGTATGGTACCTTTTGCTAAACGCATAGACAACTCTGCTTGCATGGCAAGAGTATAATCAAAGGAGCCATATTCGGAACCATCTACAAGTACAAAAGCAGGTTTAAGAGTTAGTGTTGGTTTAAATCTATCAGAGTTAGATTCATCAAGTTTTTTATTTGTTGTTATTCCTGAAAATTGCAGTAGGTTACTTTTAAATTCACCCGTTGTTAAAAACTCTTTATACTCTTTTGTATTGACTTGGGTAGTAAGTTGCTTTATATTGCTTTTTTTACTCACAACAACAATATTTTCAGCTTTATTGCTCATGGTTAAAGCTCCTAAAACCATCCCTAAGGCATCTATGTCACTATAAGTATAAAGTGTATTTTCATATTCAAAATATAAGATATTATTTTCTATACGATAAGAGATATTAGAAAGCCCATACTTTTTTAATTCTGCTATGGTAGAGGGAATATTTTTTGTATCTATCTTTAACGATTTTGATTTATCGTTAAATGGAAAGTTAGCATAAAGACCAAAATAGATATCATTGTAGTCAGCTGAACTCTTTGCCATAAGACCCAAGTTTATTTTTTGTTGACCAATAGTTGCTAAGTAGTTTCCTTTAATAGCAGCATTCCAGTCATGAGTATCATATTCTCCTGCAATATTTAACCAGTCAAATGGTTGATACTCAATACTTCCAAAAGTACCATTGGTTGAGCCTTCGGTCTTTCCTTGTGCATAACCAATAGTTGCTCGAACGTTTTTAAAATCTTTAGAAACAACAGCATATTTGTTGCTTAAGTGTGATGCTCCTCCTCCTACATCTTGCATTCCAACAGCTATTTGAAATAAATCTTTAGGAATAAAGGGAAGTTGGTATTTAAAATTAATTACTCTGTCTCTTAAAATATAACCTCTTTTACTTTTAGTTTCATTATCATTTATATTAATAAATCTAAAATTTAAATCTAAATTGGGAACTATCCCCATATTTAAAAAGTAATTTTCTTGTTCTTTATTGTCTCTATAATCTATAACTGAAGAGGGAGAAAGGTCATCTCCTTGATTAGTATATAAAAATTCAAACTCTCCCTCTTTATAAACTGTAGCATTTGGTGTATTTATTGCTCCCTTAAATCCTTGAAATGATGGTAAAGAATCTACTGGACTAGCAAATAGTGTTGTGCTAAAACATAAATATAAATATTTTTTCATAAAATTATCCCCTTCTTTTATAAAGATTATATCATGTAAATTAACTAACTTTCCTTTTAAAAAAATATTTTTAAATATTCTTATTATATTTTTTAAAAAAGTTATTGTTCTTTGGTAAAATACATGATTTAATAAGTATTATATATTATACTTATAAAAAGGATTCCAATGACTCAAAAAATATATGAAAAGTACAACAATATTATAGATATTAATACAACAATTATTGAAGCACTAAAAGTAATGAATACAATAAGTATGAATCTCTTGGTTATTACCGATAAAGAAAAATTTATTGGACTTTTAAGTATTGGTGATATTCGTAGAGCAATCCTTAATGATGTAGATATAAATACTACTTATATTGAAAATATTCTTAGAGAAAATATTCTTGTTTCCAAGATAGAAGAGAGTATTGATGCTGTAAAAAAGATTATGTTAGAGAAAAGAATAGAGTGTATGCCTGTGGTAGATGAGTTTAATAACTTACAAGATATTCATTATTGGGATGAAGTTTTTGCAGACAAAAAAGTTTTAGAGCAATTAGAAGTAGATGTTGCTATTATGGCTGGTGGTTTTGGTACTAGACTCAAACCTATAACAAATATCATTCCTAAACCTCTTATCCCTATTGGGGAAAAACCAATTATTGAAATAATTATTGATAATTTTATGAAACATCAAGTGTCTAATTTTTATATTTCAGTTAATTATAAAGCTCAAATGATTGAAGATTATCTTAAAAATAAAGAGTCTGATGTATGTCATTTAAATTATTTTATTGAAGACAAACCGTTAGGTACGATAGGTAGTTTGTATCTAATTAAAGATAAGATTAAAAGAACGCTCTTTGTATCCAATTGTGATATTATTATTGAAGAAGATTATTATGATATATATCAGTTCCATAAAGAAAATAAAAATGATATAACCGTTGTTTCAGCACTTAAGCATATAGAGATTCCTTATGGTGTGATGGAGACAAAAGTAGGTGGAGGACTTGTTAAAATGACAGAAAAACCTGAATTTACTTTTCAAATAAATACTGGTATGTATATTATTGAACCACATATAATACAGCAAATTCCAGATAATAAATTTTATCATATTACGGATTTAATAGAAAAAACTAATAAAAAAGGAAAAGTTGGAGTCTTTCCTGTCCCTGAAAAATCTTGGCATGATATTGGGCAATGGAAAGAGTACACTCAAACTTTACAAGCATATGCTTGTACTTCTATAAAATTATAGAAGTCAATTATGCTATTAGTAACTCTTTAGGTGCTTCTGGTAAATCTTTAAATATTTTTCTATACGCTTGACTTCTTGGAAATACAACACTCCATGCAGTTAATGCAATTATTTTTATATACATATAAATACTTTTTTTAGATAGGTACCAAATTTCTAGTTTGGACTTATATGGACCAATATATGACTGGTAAAAGTCAGAAGGGGGAAGTGTGCTTTTTGCTATCATAGACTCTTCATCTCTAAAGAATAGTGAGGCGATACCAGTTAGTCCAGGTTTTATAGATAGTATTTCATCTAAAGTCTCTTGTGGATAGAAAGCTAAATGTGCATTTACTTTTGGTCTCGGACCAACCACACTCATGTCACCAATTAATATATTAATTAGTTGAGGTAATTCATTTATTTTTGATTTTCTTAAAAATTTTCCAAAAGGTAAAACTCTTGAATCATTTTTGGTTGTAATATATCCACCTTCCATATTTTGACTATTTGAAATCATTGTAGCAAACTTCCATAAATAGAATGGTTTTCCATCCTTACCAATACGTTCTTGAAAATAAAAAACCTCGTGTTCTCCTGTAAGCTTTAAGATTATCATAATTGACAATAGTAGGGGTGCTAATAATACTAGTGCTAATCCTGATAGTATAATATCTAAAATTCTTATCATTTCTCTCTCCTATAATTAATATAAATAATTAATTATTTAATTATATCCATATTTACATTTATAATTATAGTAAATAGTATAAAAAAATAAATATAAATATATTTTTTTAGATAAAGGAGAAAAAAAGTAAAAGATAATGATATTTAATTAAATATCATTAAGTCCTTCTTCTATAGTATAAGGATTTGTGAAATTTAGTCTCTTTTTGGTATGTTCGTTGTTTACTTCTAAGCTCATATACAATCGTTTATAAAAAGAAGGTTTAATCTTTTTTAGAAGAACTTTAAAAAAAGGTATAGGTAAAAGAGTTATGTTTTTATTATTTATTTTAGCTATTAGCTTAATAAATTCTGAGGTTGATAAGGTTTTATCATCTGAAGCTAAAAAAACTCCAGAAGATTTTTGTGTAATGATAGTATCAATCATAGCAGACAAGTTTCCAATATATACCATACTTCTTCTATTGTTTGTATTGTAAAATGGTAAAATAGGCACTTTTTTAACCAACTTTACTAAACTTAAAATATTGGCTTTTACTCCTTCACCATATACAATTGGTGTTCTAATTATTGAAACTATAAAGTCATTTGTTTCTAGCTTCTGTAAAGCTTTTTCTGCATTTAATTTACTGACTCCATAATCATCTTGAGGAAGACATTCTGTTTTTTCATTATAAATCTCTTCGCTCTCTTCTCCATAGACCTTTATACTACTCATAAAAATAAAATGTTTTACACCAGCTTCTTGGGCTTTCTTAGCTAAGAGTAATGTGTTTTCTACATTTACTTTGTGATACTCCTCTTTTGTTGCACCACCCATTTGATGAACCAATGCTGACAAATGAATAATTGTATCAGTATTTGACAAATCAAGAGTCTTGATATCGTCATTTAAAAAGGAGAATGTTTTGATATTGTATTTTTCTCCATAAGTTTTTTGAAAATAACTTCCAATAAAACCATTAGCACCTGTTAATAATATATTTTTTTGAGTAGACATTTTATGGTTCCTTTTTTACATTTTATTATCTAAATATTTACCTGTCTCTTTGTGAGCAAAGTCAGGAATCATTTTAAAAAAAAGTTCAACTATTTGCTCTTTTGTCCATTCTTTTTTTTCTTTTAATTCTGTAATAATTCTTGTAAAATCATTTAGCTTCTCTTCTTTGAAATTAGGTTCATTCTTAATGATACCAAGGTTTGTAAATCGTTTCATATCTAAAGTTTCATTGTCTGTAAAAAACTCTTCAAAGTCTTTCTCTCCAGTGGTATCACTTTTAAAGAAGAAACAAGGCCATTTCCCTTCATCTGGAAGGGTTTTAACCAGTTCTCTAGCCTCTTCTTCACTTTCGCATAAATAGGGCTCATATCCTAATTTCTCAAGATATTTAATGGCAATGTCTGCAAAAGTAATAAGGTGAAGATTTTCACTGAGTTTAGGAAAGAAGATATCTCTATTTTCCCCAAGTAAGCAAGACATTAAACATAATTCACCTGACTCTTTTGGTGTTACAAAGTATCGTTTAATATCATTGGGTGCAGCAATGGGTTGTCGTTTTTGAATACGTTGATTAAATCCATGAAGTAAAGAACCATCAGAAAATGCTACATTGGCAAAACGTGCAGTAGAAATCGGCATTTCTAAACTTCGACGCATTAAAAACATTTCCATAATACGTTTACTTGCTCCCATCATATTTACAGGGTTTGCTGCCTTGTCAGTAGAAACACAAAAGTATTTTTTTGCTCCATTTTCTATGGCTTGACCAATGGTTTTATCTGTATTTTCAATATTGACCTCTATCATTCTCATGAGAGTAAAAGGGTCTTTTTCACTACGAACATGTTTTAAGGCAGAAAGATTTAGAACATAATCATATTTCCCATCACTTTTAATAAAGGCATCATATTCAATTGAACCAATATCTAAAGCAAAAGTTGCAAACTCTCCATCTATATATCCAAAGGAACTACGTATATCTCTAACCAGCTCAACCATGTTGTTTTCACTAATATCTACCACATGTAGTTTTTTGGGGTTACGTTTAAATATCTCTTTTGTTACAGCTTGACCAATAGAACCAGCAGCACCTATAACTAAAAAAGTTGAGTTGGAGACAATTTCTCTTAACTTATTATCATGTTCTCGAATATCATCTTCAAATAACTCATTATTCCTACCAATTAATTCTAATGTAAAATCCATTTATGCTTCTCCAATTATTAATTCTTTTTGTGCTACGGGTAAATCTTTAAATACCTTTTGATATAACTTGCTATCTGAAAAAAATATATTCCATGCAGTAAGTGCTATGATTGTAAAATAGGTATATAGTCCTTGATTTTCTTTATACCATAATTCTAACTTGGCTTTATAGGGTGCGATATGAGCAGCATAAAACTCTTTAGGTTCCATATTACTATTAGATATCATACTCTCTTCATCTCTAAAAAAGAGTGATGCGATTCCTGTTAAGCCAGGTTTTATAGAGAGAATTTCATCAAGTTTATCTTTAGGGTAAAGGTCTAAATGAGCTTTAACTTGTGGTCTTGGACCAACAATACTAATATCACCTTTTAAGATATTTACTAATTGTGGCAATTCATTAATTTTAGACTTTCTTAAAAATACACCAAAAGGAAGTACTCTAGGGTCTCCATGCGTGGTAATATAAGCATCTTTCATATTTGGACTATCTTCAAGCATGGTTGCAAATTTCCAAATATTAAATGCTTTTCCATCTTTACCTATACGCTCTTGGAAGTAGAAGATTTTATTTTCACCTGTGAATCTTAATATAATTACAATAGGTAAAAGTAGAGGTAATAGTAGTAATAGTGCTATACCAGATAAAAAAATGTCTAAAATTCGTATCATTTCTCTTCCTTTTGATTTAATATTTGAATATATTTAGCTGCTAATCTACTATAGGTAAAATTCTCTAAAACATATTGTTTTCCATTATCACCTAGTATTTTTCTTTTCTCTTCTCCCATACGATATAACTCTAATATGGCATTTTTTATCTCTTCACTATTTTCAGCTTCAACAGAGAGTCCACAGTTTGATAACTTTACAATATCTTTAGGCGTACTTATAGAGTGTAATATCGGTTTTCCACTGTACATATATTCAAATATTTTATTGGGAGAGACTCCATACTTATAAAGAAACTCTTTTTTCCAGCCTATATAACATACATCAAAGAGACTTAGCATAGATTGTATTTGTACTTTTTTTATGGCACTTATAAAAAGTACATTATTTAAATCTTTAGTCTTTTCTTGCAGATGCTTCTTCTCTTGTCCATTGCCAACAATAACAAATAATATATCTTTATTCTCTTTTAATTTTATAGCTGTTTCTATTAAAAATTCAATAGCATTAGAGAGACCAAGCTTCCCTGTATATCCTACTATGAATTTATCGGTAGGAATTTTCTCTTTGACTTCGCTATCTAAAGGTTCTATATTTTTCATTTCAACTAAGTCTACACCATTAGATACCCAATGAGCATCTCTTTCTATGCCTAAACTCTTTATATGTTCGGTATAGTTCTGTAGATTTGAAACAAGAATATCTGCTTTGTTTAAAGCAAACTTTTCTAGCCAAAACATTACTTTTATAATAGGATGTTTTTCTGATAAACCACCAATTTCTATTAATGTAAGAGGCCAAATATCTTTGACTTCAAATATAAATTTTGCTTTTAGCTTTTTTGAAAGATAATAGGTCGGAAGTATAGAAAAAGGTGCTGTTGATGACCAAATAATCGTATTAGGTTTATGTTTAAGTTTATTTGATACAAAAAAAAGCTTACTCATAAATTGAACCCATTTAAAGACTCTTTTTTTGTCGAAAGAGCTTGAATACTTATTAACTTTTATCCATAAGTAGTCTATGCCATCTATCTTTTCATGTTGATATGTTTTATTTTCCATATTTGGGAATTTTTTAAAAAAATGAGAATAAGATGCTGATACTATGCTAACATTGTGTCCAAGAGCTATAAACTCTTTTGCAAGGTAATAGTGTCTATAGTTCATACCATATTCAGGACTTCCTGAATATTCATTAATAATTAAAATGTTTTTTGTTTTCATTATTTTGTAAGGCTTTGAACAATTAAAGAACTGGCACTCCCAGCACCATATAAATTGATAGAAAAATTGTTATTAAATTCAAAGTTATCATATAAATCTAAAATTTTATTTTTATTAGCACCAGCTAAAACATTAAACTTATTTTCAATTAACTCTACCCATTCTGTTTCATCTCTTAATGTAATACATGGTTTTTCAAAAAAATATGCCTCTTTTTGTAGCCCACCACTATCTGTTAAAATCATAGATGAATTTTTAATTAAGTAGACCATCTCTAAGTATCCTACAGGTTCTATAATTGTTAAATTTTCTATATTTAACTCTAAA
>JALXFN010000041.1 GCA_027068975.1 Campylobacteraceae bacterium
CTTTTTATCATGATATTGATGAGTTGACATTGGAGTTGATTGATTTATGTGAAGCGTTTGGAGCTTTGTATGATGGGTGGGAGACTTCGGTGGTTAAGTCATAGTCGCTTAACCTCATAGATAATCTTTTCGAGTGTTATAGTTTTTTCTTTTCGTTGGTATTCAATATTATGTTTTTGAAGATATTGCAGTACCACAGAGATATAACTCTCAAATGCCTCAGTAAGCTCTTGGCTTAACCCAAACTCAAAAGTTACTTCAGCAGGGACAATACCAATAACAATGGCTTGTGGAACCTCTTTTCCTTGAAGCTCCATTATATCCATACATTGGATAATACCTATCTCATGAGCCCCACCGTTGTTAAGACCATAACCACTTATCTCTTGTGCAGGAATGGCGTAGATAGAGGTAGGTTTATCGTTTAGCTCTAGGCTATCGAGTATAACAAGATGTTTTGCCTCTTCTAAAATATTGAGTAGATGGATACCCTCTACGCCACCATTAATAATCTGTATATTTGGGGTAAAGGTGTAGTTTTTTTGAAGGTAGGTTGAGGCGTAAACACCTAAGCCATCATCTTTTTCTAGTACGTTTCCTATGCCTATTATTTTCATTTTGGTTTCCATTTAATTTGTTTTGAATTATAGCTTAGTTGTTGTGTTAGATGGTTGTTAACCCTCCAACTCATTCGTATAACTCTTAATAACCTTCAGCGTAGTCATGTTCTCATCTGCGTCTTGTTCTAAAGATGAATTGATGTTAGTTACTCTTCCCTCTTTATCGTAGCTATATTTTTTTAATGAACCCTCATTGTCATCTTCTGAACAGATACCATCTAAAACTTCTATTTTTTCTGTATCTTGCATACCATTTTCATTGTATGTTATAGTTGTTTTATAGTGACAGGTAACCTCTTCTCCTATTTTATAAATCTGTTCTGAAGATATGATGTTTTGCTCTTTATCATAATTTTCGATGGTGATATTAGCGTTAATCTCTTCGGTTATCATCGTAGAGGTATGTTGCGTCACGACGGTGTTGTTGTCATCATAACGGTACTCTTCTATAATTTTCATGTTTTCATAATTTCTCTCTTCGTAGGTTACCTTTCCTGCTTCATTTAAAGTGACTTTATCTCTTTCATCTATATTACTGCTATCATTATATTCATAATACTCCTCATTGTCATACGGATTACCATAACCTATAGGCTCTTCGTATAAGTTGTCTTCATTTTGTCCACTTTTTGATGAGGTGATATTTCCCTCTTCATCATAGGTTTTAACATTGTAAAATTCTGTTTTACCTGTTTGTAGATTAATGCTTTTAGTGGTTAATTGGTTATGGTTCTCATCAAAGGTATAGAGCCATTGTCTGCTATCTTCAGGATAAGAGTAATAGATAGTTTTGTGTTCAATACGATTGTCATCTTCATCATAAGCATTAGTAAATTTTACAAAGGTACCATCATCGATTAGAAGATAACGACCTTTATGGTCATATAGCTCTACTTCTTTATACTCTAAATCTCCATAGTTAGCATTAAAGTGTAAGGTCTCTATCTTTTTATAGTCCCATGCAGTTACAGTAACTGTTGCATTGGACTCATGCCCCTCTCCATCTTTTGCCATTACTGTGATAACATGCTCACCTTTTGAGAAACTTTGTTCAAGTGTTGAACCCATACCTATTAACTCTTCATCTTCATACCAAAAGAAGTTACAGGCTTCTGCATTGCTTACATTTTCAACTTTTGCACTTAAGGTCATTTCATTGTCTCTAGTGGTGTTGATTTCTGCTGTTGTAACTACCTTAAAAAGTCTTACTTCACTGGCATTATCCTCTTTTTTTGCAGAGTAGATTTCATTTTGTATCATTAAAACATCTTGTTCCATTTTTACTATAGCAGTTGGTTCTTCATAAACTTTTTTTCCTTCTATTTTATAGTGATAGATAGAAAATAGAGTAAGTGCCAATAGTGCTGGAACGATTAATAACTTTTTCATTTTAAATTCTCCTCTTTGTTTTATCCTTTCATTTTATTGTAAAAATGAAAAAAATTATTAATTGATTTTTCTTAGATAATTGATAATTTTATCTATGCTCAATCATCTGTTAACGAAATTTAAATATAATTCAAGCAAAAGTAGAGAAATTTGGAGAAATTTAGAGAGAATTATTGGTAATTTTGACTATTTAAGAAAAAGGGAAAAATATGGCAGATGTGAAAATGGATGGATATTGGGTTGATTTTAATGAAAAGATTGTTTATATTTATGAAAAACTATTTGAAAATGATATGGACAAACTAATTTCTTATTTTACAGATATCTCTCAACTCAACAAAAGAAAGAGTCGAAAAAAGACCATTCAAAATTGGTTAGATGGGAAAACAAAGAAACCCAATGGTTTTCATCTGCACAAGTTTAAGATTAGAGAGTATGAACTCAATGGTACGCAACTGTTTACCCATAATGGTTTTGAAAAGTGGAGTTTTGAACAGTTTAAAGAGCGAGTCGATACTTATTTAACTCAAAAAGATAGCCTTGATATTCCTAATGAGATGCGATATATTTACTTTTTTGATACCGTAGAGCAGAAACTTGCTTATTTTGAAATCACTTACCCTAACCGTGAAAATTCTTTAGTAATTCAATTAAACTCTCCTATTTATACTTCAGATATGACCTACACGGGGAAGATAGTTACCTACAATAACATGACCTATATTACAGTTAAAAATCAGTTTGACTATATGCATTATATTTTTAAAAACAATGTAAATGTTTATAGAAAAGAGTTAAAAGTTTTTGGTGTGGCACAGTGTGTCGATGCTCCCACACGTGAGCCAAAGTCTTATATGGCACTACTTACTTCTACAATGTTGACAGCAGAAGAAGAGAAAAAATTTTCACATAAACTTAACTTTTCTAACTTAATGATAGCCGATGATTTTACCCATAACTGTCGTTATGAAAAAGAGTATTTTTTAGAAAATTTCTCAGAAAAAATCTATGGATTAAGTCGAGACATTAATAACTATACTAGCAACAAAAATTTTTCTAAAGATATGTATTTTGATATTATTTTAGAGGAGTATCGCTCGTATATTAAACTTTTAGAAAAAGCTTTTTATCATAGTGATTACTCCATTGACCATAAACGACAATCTATACTTTTTGCTTTGGAAGATATGTGTAAAGAGAGTAAAGCAGAAGCAACCATCGTTTACCTTTTAAATAGGGAAACCCTGAACATACTTGACAGTAAAAACTCCATTATGGAGATGCAATTAAAACTTGTTCGAGAGGGAAGGCTAACCCTCACTTATCTATTTATAGTTGAAGATGCTGCACTTTTGACACAAAGGAGTATCGAGCAGATTGAGTATATAGAGAAGCAAGGTATTACGGTTACGCTTACAGATTGTATGTACAGTATTTATACGAAAATTTTATTGGTAAAAGGCAAAGATTTCGCTATTTATAAAAGAAAAAATGAGCATGATGATAACAATGTTACAAGAAATGCAACAACCATAGAGAGTTTGTCTTTTGAAATAGAGCATTTGGCAAAAAAATCTATTTCGTTAAAAGAGTTTATAGCACAAAATTATGCTTTAAATGGAACATGGTACAACTATGCTTATAGTAGTAAAATGGATGCCAAAAGTTACCAAACAGTAGAGTTAAATATTCAAAACAGCTCTGTTTTAGCAACATTTCCAAGTGGAAATACTATTCATGGAGAGCTCTATTGTAGTAAGGAATATACACTTCTATTACTTAACCAATCCATTATAAAAATTTATAATATTGATATAAAAGAGAAATTGTTTCGTGTGAGTATTATAGGTAAAGAACATAAAATGCACCATCGAGATGTTTTACTGTTTGGTCTTCTCTCTCGTGAAAAATTAACTGATGAGCAAGTCCTGATGCTTCTTTCAAGTATCCATCAAAAAGAGGATGAACCCTTTAGACTTAAAATCTCAAATGAGTTTGACTCTACTTTGGCTTATTTTGATATGGGTTAGTAGCCCATATTTCTCTAAATTTCTCTCTTTTTCTAAATTAGATTTAAAATTTTTTATTAAAAAAATGGAAAACCTTTTGTCTATCTTCTAAGGTTAACACCAAGCGATGCGTATTTTATCTATAATCCAGATGGGTATTATATAGAGAGATAAGGTGCTTTCACATACCTATTGCTGTATTGTTTTTAAATCTGTAAAAAATAGGTTTTTAAATGTTTATTAAAGTTTTTTTTGATATATTAATTTTCTTTATGTTAACCATAAATAAAACTTATCAAAAAAAGGAAATTTTTATGAAAAAATTATTATCAGTTGTTGCAATGAGTGCTTGTTTAACATTAGTAGCTCAAGCAGAATCTCCAAAAACAGATGCTAAACCAGAGGTTACACAAACAAAAGAGCAAGGGGCTAATGTTATTAACTTGGCAGGAAAACAGAGAATGCTCACTCAAAAAATGAGTAAAGAGGCTCTTTTTATAGCTAAAGGTATTAATGCAGAAGCAAATACAAAAGCCCTTGGAGAAACAGCAGCTCTTTTTGACAAAACACTTAAAGGTTTAGTAGAAGGAGATGAGGCGTTAAAACTTCCAAAAACAACAGATAAAGAGATTTTGGCTCAACTTGAAAAAGTATCTGAACTTTGGGCTTCAATGAAAAAAAGCATTGATGTCGTAGCAGGTGGAAAAGCTGATAAAGCAGCACTTGAAGCGATTTCAAAAGAGAACCTACCTCTTCTTAAAAACATGAATCAAGCTGTTCAAATGTATGCAAAAGCAAGTGGTTCAAAACTTAGCCCAGAGATGGCAGACACTATTAATCGTGCTGGTAAACAGAGAATGCTAACTCAAAAAATGACTAAAGAGCTTCTTTTAGTTGCTAATGGTATTGATGCTGATGCCAACAAAGAGAATGCTAAAAAAACAGGTGAACTTTTTGAAAGCACACTTAAGGATTTAACAGATAATTGTAAAGATGAAAAAATCAAGGCTCAATTAGATGCTGTGGCTAAACTATGGGCTGATTACAAAGATATTGTAGTTAAAGCAGATACCTCAGACGATTCATTGAAAAAAGCAGAAGAGATGAATATCCCTCTACTTAAAGAGATGAACAAAGCTGTTAAGATGTATGAAGCATCTGCAAAATAGTCTTTTCTAAAGTCTATAGATATTCCACCCCATTTATGGGGTGAAAGTAAAACTTTTTTAACACCCAATTAATGATGTACACTTAAAATTTCAAATAAATTTGACTCTATTTTAGCATGTTTTGATATGGGCTAAAGCTCATATTTCTCTAAATTTCTTTAAAATTCTCTCTTTTTTTTAAATTAAATTTAAATTTCATCATAATTTTTATAATATTAATTAAAAATATTTTTTTGGTGGAAATATCTTTTATTTGTAGTAAAAAAATTTAATATATAGTTACTGTTAAATTTAAAAAAGGAGCTATATATGAATAGATTAGAACAAAATATTAAAAAAATGTACCTATACCAAATTCTAAATGGTATGGTGTTTGTAGCCCCTGTTTTTATACTTTTTGTACAAGAGAACGGATTGACTTTAACCCAAGCTATTTATCTTCAAGCGATTTTTGCTTTTACTGTGGTTCTTTTTGAAGTACCGTCTGGGTACTTTGCAGACCTTTATGGTAGAAGGCAGAGTCTTGTTTTAGGAAGTAGCATAGAGCTTTTAGGTCTTGTAGGACTCTGTTTAAGCAGTGATTTTTGGTCATTTTTTGTAAGTGAACTTTTTATAGGAGTAGGCATTGCTTTTCTTTCTGGAGCTAATATGGCACTGGTTTATGACACATTAAAAGAGTTGGGTAGAAGCGATGAATACAAAGAGATATGGGGAAATATAACTTTTTATAGTCTAATGAGTGTGGCATTTTCAAGTATTGTCGGTGGACTAATAGCTTCACTTGAGTTGCGTTTTACGGTTTATGCGAGTTTGCCATTTTACTTTATATTGATACCTCTTGCTTATTCACTAAAAGAGCCAAAGAGAACCAAAGTTATTGTAAAAAAAGGGTATGCCAAAGAGCTATGGCTTATGTCTAAAACTCTGCTCCATGAAAATAAAAAGTTAAGATGGATAATTGTCTATTCAGCTGTAATTATGGGTTTTAATCAGACAGCTTTTCCTTTTTATCAGGACTATTTTAGGCTTTCAGGTCTTGATATTGTCTACTTTGGTGTGGTTTTTGCCTCTTTTCAAGTGGTCGCAGGATACAGTTCAAAGTATGCCCATAAAATAGAGAGCTTCATAGGTGATAGCTATTCGTTAGTGATGTTGACACTTTTGGTTTCGGTAAGTTACTTGCTAATGAGTCAGTTTATTTACCTTTTTAGTTTTACGATTATATTTTTACAGCAGTTTATACGAGGTTTTAGAGTCATAGTTGTTACAGACTATATCAACCGAATCGTTGACTCTGAACATAGAGCCACCATTTTGTCTATAGAGAGTTTTTTAGGTCGGTTTATATATGGATTGTTGTTAATTATTTTTGGTGGTGTTATTAAGTTTTACTCTATGAGTGTGAGTCTGTTTCTATTGGGAGTTATGACTTTTGTGTTTGGAGGAGCAGTTCTACTTATATTGAAAAGGAATGGGATTTTGTAGGAGTAGTGTGGGTTAATAAATCCACGCTATAAATTATAAGAAATTTAAAAGGGATAGCATGAAAAAACAAAAACACTACATCATCGGAGATGTTCACGGAGAGTACCAAACACTTTTGGCTTTAGTAGAGGAGCTTCCCAAAGATGCACGGCTTATTTTTGTGGGAGATTTAGTTAGTAGAGGTCCACAGAGTAAAGAGGTTATTGACTTTGTTAGAAATAACGCTTTTTATTGTGTAAAAGGAAATCATGAAGAGTATCTTTTAAAGTTTGGCTCTCTTTTTTTAGAGGAGGTTCAAAATCAAGTAGAAAACAGCAGTCTTATTTGGGCATATGCCTCTCTATCTAGTACACTAAACTCTTATGGACTTTTAGAGAAAGGCTCTAATAAAGTTACCACACATCAAAAAGGATTAAAGCAGATGAAAAAAGATATGGAGTGGATAGAAAAGCTACCAGCCTATTTTGAATTTGGACAGTTAAAAGGGTATTCACTCCCTGTGGTTGTTACTCATGCACCAGTAGATAAATATTGGCTCTTTAAAGACAGCCATCCAGACTATTTTTCTTTTCATGCTAGAAACAATCGCTATGCTCCTTCATCTTCTGCCCCTATTTTTAATATTTATGGGCATGTTCCAAGAGATGAAGTGTTAATTGAAAAAAACTTTGTAAGCCTCGATACAGGTTGTGGACGAGGGAAAGATAGGATGTTGAGTGCGTATTGTGTGGAGACTAAAGAGGTTATTTCTGTGGGGTGTGTTTAAAATATCAGTTTCTACCTTGCCTAATCGGCTGTAGCAGATAAAAAATATGAAGTAGAAACTATTAAGGACATTATGAAGAGATATTAAAAATAGGAGCTAAAAAATATCTCTTACATGTGGAAATTATAGTAGCAATTTGTGTCTTGATTGTGTAGGCTTGAAAGCCTATTTTACGGTGTTTAGATAGATTATTTTTTATGATAATTTATTTGATTTTAAAAAAGATAATTAAAGGAAAAAAAATGAAAAAACTAATAGAATTAGCAGTTTTAAATCATCAAATAGATTTAAAGAGAGGTGAGTCAAAGTATATGGACAATGAGTGGCTACTTAATGCCATTATTGATGAGGTTAAAGAGGTAAAAGAAGAGATACGACCCAATAATGTAGCTCATTTAGAAGATGAGCTAAGTGATATTTTGTGGGGTTGGTTAACTATTGTAGAGAAGTTAAAAGATAGAGGGTATGTAACCTCTCATGAGGCAATTTTACAAAGAGCCTTAAAGAAGTATGAGGAGAGAATTTTAGCTTTAAAAGGCGATGAAAGAGACCATACTATTTGGAAAGAGGTGAAAGCTCGGCAGAAAGAGGAGCTTGAAAAGGAAAGATATGAAAACAGTATTTAGTAAAATAATAGATAGAGAGCTACCAGCTTATATTGTTTGGGAAGATGAAGAGGTTATCTCATTTTTACCCAAGGCAAATTTTATGAATAAGGGGCATATTTTAGTGGTTCCTAAAGTTCAAGTTGATTATATATTTGATTTAGACGATGAAATTTATCATAAGCTATGGAGTGTTGCTAAGTTATTGGCAGAGCCATTAAAAGAGTTGACAAAGGCAAAGAGAATCGGCATTGGTGTTGAGGGATTTTCTGTTCCTCATGTGCATATTCATCTGACACCTCTGTTCAGTCAGTCAGAACTTGACCCTCATCGTAATGTTTTTTGGAGTTTAGGGGAGCGAGAAGAGTTTATTGAAGATATGAAGAAGTTAATAAAAGAAGCAAAAAAATGAAAAAACACTACGTTATAGGCGATGTTCACGGAGAGTATAAAACCCTACTAGCACTACTTGAAAAAATTCCTAAAGATTCAGAGATTATCTTTGTAGGAGATTTAATAGATAGAGGATTGCAAAGCAGAGAAGTAGTTGAATTGGTTCGCCAAAGAGGCTACCAAGTAGTTAAAGGTAACCATGAAAATACAGTAAGTAAATGTGCTGAACCTTTTATAGAGTTTTTAGAACAAAAAAGAGAACTCTCAACTTTAAATCCACGCTGTATAAAAGAGAGTAGCCGTATGGCAACCTATCTTTCATATGGTTTGGTTACTCTTGATAAAGATGGAAATTATGAGTTTAACCATGACAATATTGAGGGCATGATGCAGTTAAGAGAAGATGCTTTGTGGATGCGTGAGTTACCTATCTATATTGAGCTTGATGTTAAACACCATTCAGGTAAAAAAGTAGTGGTCTCTCATAGTAATATCTTTCATCTTTGGCATCTGCGACACGATAAAAGTCAAAAAGAGGAGTTTGCTTATAATGTAATGTGGAATCGAGAAACAGAGGTAAATGAAGAGGCTGATATTTTTAATATCTATGGGCATACTCCACAAAAGAATGAAGTAAAAGTTACTGAATCGTATGCTATTGTAGATACAGGGTGCTGTTTTGCTCACATTACTGGTTATGGACGATTGAGTGCTTATTGTGTTGAGAGTGGTGAGGTTGTTGAAGCTGAGAAAGTATGGTAGAGTATACCTTAGAAATAAGTGAAAATATTAGTTTCTACTTTGCCTAATCGGCTGTGGCAGATAAAAAAATATGAAGTAGAAACTTGTATGAAGAGATACTAAAAATAGGAAGAAAAAATATCTCTCATGTGGAAATTATAGTAGTAATTTGTGTCTTGATTGTGTAGGATTAGAAGCCTATTTTACGGTGTTCATATGGATTATTTTTTATGATAATTTATTTGGTTGAATAGTATATAAGGAGAAGAGAATGAAAGTGAAAAACCACTACATCATAGGAGACATCCACGGAGAGTACCAAACACTTTTGGCATTAGTAGAAAAACTCCCAAAAGATGCAAAGCTTATCTTTGTAGGTGACCTAATTGACCGTGGGTTACAGAGTCGTGAGATTATTGCCTATATAAGAGAGCATAACCATGCTGTAGTTCGAGGAAATCATGAGCAGTTTATGATAGAAGATGGACAAAAACTCATAGATAAACTCTTAGCTGATGAAGAGGTAAGCATGACCAACACTTGGGTTTTTGCAGGAGGCATTGAGACGTTACTCTCTTATGGTCTGCTAAAACAGCAAGAGGATGTTTATGAATTTGTGAAAAACATGAAAGGTATAAAACAACTTCAAGAGGACATAGAGTGGATGAAAAGTTTGCCACTCTACATCAAAATGGACAATCCTTATAATCCTGCTCTACCTATTGTCATTAGCCATGCAAGTATTGGTGACTTTTGGGATTTGGAAGAGACAAACTACAAACACTTTGAGTTCTATATCATGACCAATCGCAGACAACCCTCTGCCGATAGTCCCATTTTTAATATCTATGGGCATACCAATGTACCAAGTGTGGTAATAGGTCAAAATTTTGTAAATTTAGACACAGGGTGTGGACGAAAAGATGGTGGGAAGTTGAGTGCGTATTGTGTGGAGACGCAAGAGGTTTTTGAGTGTGGGAAAATATAATGAAAGAGGAAAAAAAATGATAATAGACGCCCATTGTCACCTAGATAAACCAAGATTTAAAACTAAAATGAATACGATTTTGCAAGATGCACAAAAAGAAAATGTCAAGGGAATTTTAATCCCTTCAACACAAAGAAAGACCATCTCCGATGCACAGATTTTGGCACACTCTTACACAGGAGTTTTCTTCTCTGTAGGGTTTCACCCTAAATATGCAGATAAGTTTGAGCTTGAAATGCTTAATGAATATGTAGACGATGAACGCTGTATTGCCATTGGTGAGTTTGGTTTAGACTATGGGCGTATGAGTTATGATGAAGCGATATATAAACCCATTATAGAGCAACAAAAAAAGGTGCTAAAGGCTCATTTGGAGTTTGCTCTCAAGCATCAAAAACCTGTGATTATTCATCTTCGTGATGGTAAGTTTGCTTATGAACATCGCTCTACTGCCTATGATGATTTTATGCAGATAGTTCAACCCTACTTAGGTAAGTTAAAAGGTGGGATTATTCACGCTTTGAACTTTGATAAACAAGAGTACATGGAGCTTCATAAACATGGTTTTTACTTTGGTATTGGTGGGCAGATTACTTTTAAAGAGCTTGAAGCACTCAAAGATTTTGTCAAAAAAGCACCTTTGTCTTCGCTACTCTTAGAGACCGATGCCCCTTGGCTTACTCCTAAAAAGAGAGTAAGACCTACGCAAAAAGTTGCTAATGTCCCTGCTTATATTGTCGATGTATTGGAGACTTTGTCAGAAGTTTTAGAGATGGAGAAAGATGAGCTAGAGAGCATAATAGAAGCCAATACCCTAAAACTCTTCCCTCAATTTGAAGAGTCAAAAAACTCAAATGGCTACTCTATGGGAAAAGTACGAAATGTAAAGCAGTTAGGTGCAGAGGTGCTTAGAGAAGTAGCTAAAGATGTTGAAGATGTAAAATCTAAAGAGACACAAGAGCTAATTGACGACCTCATTTTAACCTGTAGAGCTACACAAGGTTTGGGAATAGCCTCTCCACAGATAGGGGTCTCTAAACGCATTTTCATTATGGCTTCACAACCAAACAGACGCTACCCAAATGCTCCAAAGATGCAACCAAAAGCCATCATAAACCCTAAAATTTTAAGCTATGGAGATGAAATAGAAAAAGATTGGGAGGGGTGTTTGTCTCTGCCAAATGTAAGAGGTAAAGTTCCTCGTTCAACAAAGATAGAGGTTCGCTACCTAACACAAGATGGGGAAGTAGTTGAAGAGGTTTTAGAGGGCTTTTTAGCTCGAATCTTTCAGCATGAGTTTGACCACTTGAACGGAAAAGTGTTTATTGATAGGGTTGAATCGACTTTAGATGTTGTGATGGAGAGGGAGTATCGGAGGATTATTTATTCGGAGTAGGGGAGAGGGGAAATAGAGTCTACCGTCAAAATAAACCCCTCATAAAATAACATTGGAAACGCTGTAGGTCGGAATCACTGTATTCCGACATTTACGTATGATGAAGAGAATGTTTTATAGCAAAGTTTATAAAGTTTACTAGACCCAAGAACAAATAAAAAATCATCTTTTCATTTAACATCAGTTTGCCCTATTGGGATATAGTATTGAAAGTAAAAAAGGCATAATATGGGAATAAGAAGAAAAATCACACTACCTCAACTTAACCATCTGTAAAGCAAAGAAAGAGAAATTTTAAAATGACCAAAACATGGCAAGAGAGAAAAAAAGAGAAAACCATAGGCTATGTCATACGATTCTTCGCTGTCATTATGTGGGGGTTACAACCCATTTATATTTTGATTGTAGGGGCTTCTATTTTTTCTGAGGTTATTAATACTAGGTGTGAGAAAAAATGCTACTAACCCAAAACAGAAACCTAAACAAACTATCCTATGGCTTCGCTCTACTTTTCATAGCCATAGGAAGCATACTCCAATACATCACACCCTATTTTTATGCACAGGGATATGGAAATTTAGGTTTTCGACTTCTAATTATTCTTTATGGTTGTATTTTTTTAGCTAACTTTTTTGCTCCATACTTCATTGGTCGTTATGGTTCTCAAAAGATGATAGTGGTAACAACCATGCTCTATATTGTGAGTATTGTTGCTATGATTATGGATAATCGTTTGGTTATCTATATGGGAACTATACTGCTTGGACTCTCAGGGGCGATTTTATGGAACTCTCAAAACAACTACATTGTAGGCATTAGCCAAGCTCATAACCGTGGTAAAAACTCAGGTTTTTTTGTGGCTGTTTATGGAGTGGGGTATGCTTTTGGTATCTATCTGTTAGGGTATCTCATTAGCCAATATGGCTACCAAAGTGCTTTTTATATGATGATATGTTTTGCTTTTGGGGGATTGTACCTTTTTTCTAAAATGGAACAGCTTCCAAATGAGACTTTGAAAAAACGAAATGTATCGGTCTTTTCTATACGAAGTTTTACCCTTTTAAAAGTGGTGTTGGGTAGTTCATTTGTTCAGTCTTTGCTCTTTGGTTTGGCTATTGCATTGATACCTTTTCATATTCAGATGGTAACGAATGACTCTACTTTAGTAGGGCTTCTCTCTGCGATGTTTTTTCTGATGCCTCTGCTTCTCTCTGTTGCTGTAGGGAAGTTTTCAGATAAGCATGGACGAGGCAAGGTTATTTTGCTGGGTATCTTTATGGCTCTTATTGGGTTGTTAGTGTTTAATGGGGCTTCTAGTTTTTATAGGCTGTTGCTAGGTATGATTTTTGTCTCTGTGGCACAAGCGATTCTGTTTCCTATGTTTATTGCCCTACAAGGAGATGTCTCAACCCCAAAAACTCAACCTTTGGTTACCAATCTTTTTGTGCTATTTAAATACATAGGCATGGTGTTAGGTGTGATACTTGGCGATGTCTTTGGGGTAGCGTGGGCATATTTGATTAGTCTGGGTATTATAGTTGTGGTTTTGATTTTCTCTATGAGAGAACTTTTTGATGATGAGAGGTTGAAGAGGAAAGTATTTGATGAGATGGATGGGTAGGGTGTTCTCTCTGACAACACCGTCTAAACCAACTACGTTAAAAGATAAATGGAGAAAAGATGTTTAAAATACAAACGAGCAAGATATTTAGATAGGTTATTTTTTGACAACTACTGAAAATTTAAGAGAAAATGAGTCAATTAACAAATTTAATCGACTCAAATTATGATACAATTAATCCATACAATCAACTCAAAGGTAAAAATATGGAGCGAAATATCAAAAAATGGCTTTGGCAACATGAAAACTATCCTACTTTTCCTTATGACAAAATAGCACTTCAAGAGATTATTGCTAAGATTGAGTACAATCGTGGTCAGCTTGATGGTATGGCTCAACTCTTTGTAGAGAGAGACATTAAAGAGTTAGAGATAGACGCACTCATAGAGGAGTCCATAAACACTTCTGAAATAGAGGGAGAGTATTTTAAACGTGATAGTGTACGAAGTTCGGTGCGTAAAAAACTAGATGAAAACTTCTCTTTAGAGCAAGACAGCTCAACCCATCGAAGTGATGCTTTGGTGGCTATTTTACTTGATGCAAATTTAAACAGAGAGCCTTTGAGTATTGAGCGTCTTCATGGTTGGCACAATGCACTCTTTGTTAGTGGTTATGATGTTCTTCACAAAATCAATGTAGCAACCTTTAGAGCAGAAGATAAGATGGAGGTGGTATCAGGGGCAATAGGGCATGAGAAGATTCACTATTTAGCTCCTCCATCTAAACTTATTGAAGATGATGTACTAAAACTTTTGAACTATTGTAATGAGTCAGAGGAGAATGTCTATATTAAAAGTGCTGTAGCCCATTTGTGGTTTGTTGCCATTCACCCTTACGATGATGGAAATGGACGAATTGCACGAGCCATTACTGATTATCTGCTCTCTTCTATTTCAAAAGGCTCTTTTAAACTCTACTCTATCTCAACAGCCATTAATGCCGATAGAAAAGGTTATTATGGTGTATTGGATAGGACTACAAATCTTTTTATGAACCGAGAGTATGACTTTACACCATGGATAAAGTGGCATCTGAATATGCTTAACCAAGCTATGAAGATGGCATTAGAGAAGATAAACAGTGTTGTAGAAAAGACAAAATTTTGGGATAGATGCCGAAACAAAGAGTTAAACGCTAGACAACTTAAAGTGCTTAATAAAATTTGGGAAAATGGAGGAGTCAATTTTGAGGGTGGACTCAATACTAAAAAGTATATGGCTATTGCTAAAACAAGTAGAGCTACAGCAGTTCGTGATATTGGTGAGCTTGTGTCGTATGGGTGTATTGCTCAAATAGAGGGGAGTTCTGGGCGTAGTGTTCGGTATGAGATAGTGGTTTAGCTTTGGTAGGTTTAATTTTATCGAACACAATATTTAAATTTTCAAAAAATATTATTTTATTTTCTGAATTTGATTTTTATGTTTTATCGCTCCCATCGCTCCTGCGTGGGAGGATAGGTAAAAAATTATGATAGCAAAATATATAATACTGTTCTTAGCTTTAGGTTTGGGTCTCTTTTTTATTTTTCAAGATAATAAAGTTTCTAATTAAAAAAATAGATAACAAAGGAGAGGTGTTATTGGAGCAAAGTTTTAAAGTTTGTGAAGAGTAAACAATAAGTCTCTACCATGCCTAATTGGCTATGCGTAATAAAATATGAAGTAGAGACTCTTTATGCGTTATGAAGAGATACTAAAAATAGGAAGTAAAAAATATCTCTCATGTGGAAATTATAGTCACAATTTGTGTCTTGATTGTGTAGCTTTAAATACCTATTTTGTGGTGTTTTAAGAGATTATTTTTTATGATAAATTATGCCAAATTCGTCCCCTCCAACTTCTTAAAAAGTACCTCTCGAACCATCTCATTTAATGCCAAAGGCTCTAATACTTTAACATTGGGTAGCCACTTTATGAGTAACTCTTCAATCTCTTTAAAATCGGTAATGCTGTATTGGACTTCTAGGTCTCCGTTGTCTAGCTTTTGTATGATTTTTTGAGTTGGTAGGTACTTTTTTAAGATAAAATATTTGGCTACTTTTTGTTTGACCAATAATTTTACAGTGCGTTTTTCTACCCCAAATTGAGCCCAAGGAGTTTGAATAGCCTCTATGAATGCTTCAATCTCTTTAACTCGGTGGAAATTTTTAGAAGTGTAGTTTAGCTCTTTTATGAGGGCTATTCGCAGAGATGCAAAAGAGTTTTTTGTGATATTTTCTCCTACTACATAGAAATTTTCATTGAGAAAGATAATCTTGTAAGGGTGAAAAACACGCTCTTTAATGGTGTAATCACCTTGGTAGTTAATGCAAATCTCTTTGTTAAACTTAATGGCATGTTCTAGCTTTTTGAGCATCTCTTTGTCTTGAATCACCTCAAAGGGTTTGGATTTAAAATCGTAAACCGACATGGAGTTTTTTATAAGGGCATCGGTCTTAATGGAGATGAAGGACTTTTTGTTAGTAATGTCAAAAAGGTTCGTAATGTTTGCCAAGGTCATCAAATCGGTTGCATGAAGCAACTCTTCAAGCAGTACTTTCTTGTGACCTTGGTAACAGTTACCCTTTTTAGTAAGAAAGTCACCAAAGATTTCACGAATAAGCTTAATGTCACGCTGAGTGGTACGAGGAGCAACCTCATAGTAGTTAGCAAGAGCATTGATGCAGAGTTTTTTACCCTCATTTAAATCTTTTAGAATATCTATGGTTCGGTATAGGCTTGATTTTTGGCTCATGGGCAAAAAAATCCTTTGCGACTGTATATGTCGATAAAGATTATAGTCATGATATTGAAGGATTAGAAAAGTTACTCTCTCCTTTATGGAAAATCTTTGAAAATGGAGATTATATTTTGGAGTATTATACTGCAAATCAAGATTGGATTTTTTATACGGACACTTCTGTAGACCTACTTAATATTAAAACAAAGTACAAATATATTGGCGATGTAGACAAAAGGAGACTAATTGATAAAACAACCTATGGTTTTTATCCTTTTACGGAAGACTGTTTTGTTGCGACACAACCAAAAGAGAAGTTAAATAGTAAGAGAATAAACTATTTTAAAAAAGAGATAAAAGCAGGAAAAAGACCTTTTGTTCTTGTATATAGAGATGATTATGACCCAATTAACGACTTTATGTCTCAAAATTATCTCTTAGACGGACATCATAAACTTATGGCATATCAAGAGTTAGGTATTGCACCACCTATTGCTAGTGTCATAAAAGATTCTATAGCACTGTGGCAGAGATATATTAATCAACCTAATTTGGACTATGAAATGGAATGTCCAACTTTTTGGAATTTTGACATTGAAGAGTTAAGACCACATCTTTACCCTTGGCAGATTGAGCATATGGAACAACATCTTGAAGAAGAGAGTGAGTGGTAATATTATAAGAAATAGAAAATTCACATAAAATTCCTCAACTTTTCTTAAAAAGCAGTTTTTGAGTGGAAAAGTTGTTTAGGTATGTTAAGGGATGGGTTTGTTATAGTTTTGGAGTTAAAGGAAAAGATATGATAGAAAAAAGAGAAGAAGCTTTAAAAACTATAGCGTTCTACAAGAAAGAGATGGAAAATACAAAATTAAATTACTCTGCCTATTGTGCTTTAGGGTATGCTTATTTTGACATAGAAGAGTATTTAAAAGCTATCGAGTTCTTTAACAAATGCAAATGAGTTTAAACCTGATAGTAACGAGCATGAATATTTTTATGATGAGATAGGTCTTGCTTATCAAGAGCTAAAAGAGTATGAAAAAGCTGTAGTGGCTTATAAAAAAGCCATTGAGCTTGACCCTTATGAATATTACTATTTTCATTTAGGAAATGTCTATGCTCTTTTGGGAGAGCATAATGAGATGAAAAAAGCTTATTTAAGGGCTATTGAGTTAGATTCTGATACTTATAGTTATCTGTATGAAAAGATTAAATGATGAACCAAACAAAAATATTCGCAGAACTAGGCTACGGAAACGCTACATTTTGCAATACGGAGATAGAAAAAGGAGAGTATGAGCATAGAGTTCCTACGTTTATTGTTCCTAAAAAAATAGAGGGAATATACTTTCGTTTTTGGATTGGGAAGAGGGTTTTTGTGGTTTCTACTAATGATGGGTTTTCTTTTAGTAGAAAAGATAGAATGAAATTGAAGATTTTGTTTGGGATTGAAGGAAAAAGATGAACAGAACAATAAAAAAAGCAAAACAAAAAATAAAAGAAGCAGATGTAATACTCATAACAGCAGGTGCTGGTATGGGTGTGGATAGTGGTTTACCAGACTTTAGAGGAGATGAAGGATTTTGGAAAGCTTATCCTGTTATTAAAAACTTAGGGCATAGTTTTGTGGACATGGCAAACCCTCAATGGTTTGACACTCAGCCTAAGTTGGCATGGGCTTTTTATGGGCATAGATTGAACCTTTACCGTAAAACTGTACCTCATAAGGGCTTTGCACTTTTAAAGGAATTGGTAGAGGCTAAAGAAGATTATTTTATATTTACTTCCAATGTCGATGGTCAGTTTCAAAAAGCTGGTTTTGATGAAGAGAAGATTTATGAATGTCATGGAAGCATTCATTATATGCAGTGTACACGATGCTCTACGGAAATATATACTGCTGAAAAAGTTGAAGTTGAGATTGACATGGATGTTTTTGAAGCTCAAACTATTCCACATTGTCCACAATGTGATGAGGTAGCTAGACCAAACATCTTAATGTTTGGAGATTGGAAATGGGATTCTAAACGAAGCAATGCCCAAAGTACTAAACTCGATGCATTTAAGCAAAAAGTAGAAGAAAATAGACAAAAAATAGTCATCATAGAGATAGGAGCAGGTACGCACATTCCTACGGTTCGTTATGAAAGCGAACATACAGCTACCGAGCTTAATGGTTTTGTAGTGCGTATTAACCCTAGAGATTATGAGATTGAAGAGCAATATGGTGTGGGAATTGCACTTGGTGGATTGGCTGGGTTGAGGGAAGTTTTGTAAATATAAAGCATTTGAAATATCAGTTTCTACCTTGCATAACAAGAGGAAAAATACAGTATAATAATTTCAAAAAACGGAGAATGTTATGAAAAGTAAATTAATATGGATACCACTAGCAAGTTTGTTGTTTTTAGGATGTACTAAAACAATAAAAATAGACAATAGACCACAAGTTATACATGAAGAGCCTGTTAGGTATTATGAAGAAGCTCCAACTTATGAGTTAGAACCTGTACAGGAACAAAGAGTTGCTACCAATGAACAACCTTATGTAGAAGAACCCGTTGCTGTTGCAACTACAAAACCTTTTAATATTTCACCTTTAGATGCTTACGATAAGATTTTTGAGAATCCAAATATATTGATTTTAGATGTAAGGACAGCAGGTGAAATACCTCAAGATGGAAAGATTGCTAATTCAGTTTTGATACCTCTTCAAGTTTTAGGTCAGAACTTAAATCGTTTAGACAAATCTAAAGAGATAATCGTCTATTGTCATACAGGTAATAGAAGTGCAGAAGCAACCAAGCTATTACGAAGAAATGGATTTGATGCTGTTAATATGGTAGGGGGCATTCAAGCATGGAAACAAAACCATTTAGATATCAAGTGGAAATAGGCATTGATAAAGCTGAGTAGAAGGAGAGCTTTGTGATAACCTCATCTATAGATTTTGGAACAACCAACTCTGTTGTAGGCGTTAACCATAATGGAAAAATAGAGATGATAGCTCTAGGAAAAGAGAGTGTTGAGACCAAAACGGTACTCTTCTATAGTTTTGAAGATAAGCAGTTTTATGTAGGTGATGAAGCTCTTGATGAACTAAAGCTTGATACATTAGGGCGTTATTTGGTAGCTTTAAAATCTTTTTTAGGAAGCAAAGATAACATTGAGACCACATTGGGGACTACGACGTACTCTTTGGAGGAGTTGATTTCTATTATCATTAGACGTTTTAAAAATGTTATGGAAGCCAAAGTAGGGCAGAAGATAGACAAAGTAGTCATGGGACGACCTGTACGCTTTAATGACGATGATGACTTTTTAGACCAACAAGCCCAGCAACGTTTGGAACGGGCAGCTTTAAAAGCAGGGTACAAAGAGGTGGCTTTTCAGTATGAGCCTATAGCTGCTGCATTGGCTTATGAGCAGACCATTCAAAAAGAAGAGCTTATTTTGGTGGCTGATATTGGTGGTGGAACGACTGATTATTCGGTTATTCGTGTAGGTGGTTCAGTAAACAAAAAAGATAGAAAAGAGGACATATTAGCCACTCATGGTACCTATGTGGGTGGGAACAGTTTTGACTCAGAGATTATTAAAAACTTTGTGGTTTCTCATTTGGGAAAGGGCTCACTCTACAAAAATATGGGAAAAGAGATGGAGATAGGTCCAGCTTTTTACAGTGACTTTTCAGAGTGGCACCGTTTTCAAAAAATGTATGACAAAAGCGTGATACAAGCCATTGAGAAGCTGATATATATGGCTTATGATAAAGACAAAATCAGCAGACTCTTAGAGCTTATAAAAGAGGGGCTTTACTTCTCTTTTTCTGAAAAGATTATTGATGCTAAGATTCAGCTCTCTTTTGATGAGGCAACAACTATTGATATGAATATATTTGAGAAGCCTTTTACTGAAGAGATAACACGAGAGGCTTTTAATGCTGTGATTGTTCATCATACGCAGAAGATAAAAACAACATTAGACGAAACCATAGCGATGGCAAATATAAGTTATGAGCAGATAGACAAAGTCTTTTTAACAGGTGGTTCAACCTTGGTTCCTGCTGTTCACAATATCTATAAAGAGTTTTTCTCAGAGGAGAAGATAGTACATACCGATGTTTTTTCTTCTGTAGGGTATGGATTGGCAATTTATTCAGGTGAGGTTTGGAAGGAATCTTAGGGTAAGAAAGTTATGAGTTGAAGTATATTTCAAAGGAGATTTATTACATTAAGGTGCAAGTATCAAGGTTTCAACTCATAAAATAGAACCTACAAAGGAGATTTCGTTGTTCTATGTCTTTCGTAGTTGTATTATAAGCTATAATTACAAACGGTTGAACAATCAACGGTTAACAGAAAATTAATAGATAGGGAAAATAGATGTTAAATATAAAAAATATACTTTTGCTACTTCATGCAGTGGTGTTGGTAATGACACTCTCTATAGTGCTTTTACCAAATATATGGATGGTAAAAGTAGTTGGTGGAGCAGATGGAATTAAAGGAATTGCTTTTCCTCTTATTTGGACAGTTTATGCTTTGATTGTTTTTATTGCTTCTGGCTTGACTTTTTCTTGGTTGATTAAAAGAAAGTAAATAGAGATGAAAAAAATAGTAAAAGTATTTATATTGTTATTGCTAAGTAGCAAAGCACAAGCCCTACCAAAAGGTTTTGTACATATAGAAAATGAGATTCCAACCATAGAGTTAGACCTTCGCTACTATGGTTCAGACAACTTTGTAGGTCAACCTATAGATGGCTATTTGGCTCCTACGGCTATTTTAAGTGTGGAGGCTGTGAATGCTTTAGCAAAGGTACAAAAAGAGTTGAAAGCTTTTGGTTTGGGTATTAAAGTATTTGATGCTTACCGACCTCAAAAGGCTGTTGACCATTTTGTACGTTGGGGGAAAGATTTGGCAGATGTGAAGATGAAAAATGAGTACTACCCCACCGTAGAGAAGAAAAACCTTTTTAAAGAGGGATACATTGCTAAATATTCGGGGCATAGCCGTGGAAGTACGGTTGATTTAACGCTTATAGATTTAAAGAGTAGAGTAGAGCTTGATATGGGCTCTGCTTTTGATTTCTTTGGGAAGCGTTCATGGGTGAAATATGCAGATATTTCAGCCCCACAACGAGCGAACAGAATGTTGCTTCATAACATTATGCTCAAACATAAATTTAAATCTTACCCCCAAGAGTGGTGGCATTTTACTTTAAAAAATGAGCCATATAAACGCTATTTTAACTTTGATGTAAAGTAGTCTAATAAACTACTTTAGTAACGCTTTTAGCCTTATCCTCACTTAAGTCTTCAACTATAGAAGAGCCATTAAACAAAATGGTATAGGGTTTGTTTCGTAAAACTCTCCCTTCTCCATTACGTTTCAACATATCTACCTCTACTGCCCAACCTTGCCAAGATTTATTATTTTTTTGGGCTTTATAGGGTCTGGAAAAAACAAACTTTATGCTGTCGCCTCGGTCTGCTCTTTTAGACAAGTATTTTCTAATAGTATCACGATAATTTTTTGGAGGATTCCCATACGCATCTACTTTTGATGCTTCTTTTATGCTGGTTATCTCTGCTACTTTAGGAGTTGTTGGTTCTTTTTCTTTAATCTCTGTAGTGTGAGATGGCTCTATGAGTTCAACAGGTTCTTTTTTTGTTTTAGTAGGTCGTTTAACTTTGGTAGGAGTTTTTTTCTTTTTGGGACTTTTAGCTCTCTTAATAGCCTTTCCAAGTGATGGGCTAGTTGTTTCAATGGCTGTGGTTTGGATGACTCGTTTAGGCTGTGATATATTCTGCATAGGGGTACAACCCAAAAATATGAGGGAAGAAGTTGTTATAGTTATATAATAAAGTGGTTTCATGATTTTTCCTTTTTGGGAATTATAGCGAAATGCTACATTTATAGGGTTATGCAAGAAGTCTATTAAGTAAAAATAACAATAATCATGTTATTATATCCTGTAAATCGTAGTTAAAAAGGCTAAAAATGGAAAGTGTAACGTTAAGAGATATAAAAAATAACCCTGCAACCATGACCTCTTATCTCTCTGAAGGTAAGGCTGTATTTGTCACTAAACATGGAAAACCAATCGGTATTACTCTACCACTTGATGATAGCATTGTTAACCAAAGCATAAAAGAGCTTCTCTATTTTGACCTCTATAAAAAAGGTGAAATTTCATTTGGTAAACTAGCAGAGTTTTTAGGAGTACGAAAAGATAAACTTCGTAGAATGTTTGCCTCTATGAATATGC
>JALXFN010000042.1 GCA_027068975.1 Campylobacteraceae bacterium
ATTAAAATCAGTAGCTACCTTTCAAAAGAGGCTTTTTAAAGAAAAATTGGAATTGTAATATGAATGGTTTACAGTACTATATAAATAATCTATTTGCTATTTTTCTTAATAAAAAATATAAAGGTTGGGGTCGCAAAAGAACAGGAAGGTTTGCTTTATGGTGTCAACAGAAGTTTGGAGGTTCTTTAACACTCTTAGAAGAAGGCTTTATTCGTTCCTTAGACCTAGGTACTCATAACGCCCCCTCTTTTAGCCTAGTAGAAGATAACATTGGAATATACTATGATGCAACAACTCCATCAAAACTAGAAAATATTTTAAATAACTATGATTTTAAATATGATATTGAATTACTAGAAAAAGCTAAAAAAGCGATAGAACTCATAAAAAAATATCATGTTTCTAAATATAATAATGCACCAGATATAGAAAAAGATTTTTTTAGTTCTGATAAAAGTAGAGAAAAAATACTCATAGTTACTCAAACAGCAGGTGATGCATCGTTGAGATATGGTCTTGGAGATAGATTTACAACAAAACAGATGATAGATGATGCTATTGATGAAAATCCTAATGCATCTGTGTATATTAAGATACATCCTGATGTACTTGCAGGTAAAAAGAGGTCAGATATTGAGCTTGATTCGATTCCAAAAGAGTGTACAGTTATTGCAGAAGATTTTAATCCAATCTCTCTACTAAAATATTTTACTAAAGTCTATACGAAAACGTCAGGCATGGGAATGGAAGCACTTATTTTAGGCTTAGATGTTGTCTGCTACGGAGTGCCTTATTATGCAGGGTGGGGGTTAACAATTGACAAGCAAGATTGTAGTAGGCGACAGAGAAAATTGACTCTTGAAGAGATTTTTGCTGGGGCATATATACTTTATACTAACTATTATAATCCTTATAGTCAAAAAAAATCAGATATTATCGATACTATTAATACTATAGTAAAATATAGAACTATAATGCTACAGAATCGTTACGAACTCTTTTTCTTTGGATTTTCAAGATGGAAGCGTAAAAATGTGCAACTCTTTTTCCCTTCTTTTAATCAAAAGAAGATAATTTTTTGTTCAACATTGAAGGAGGCTCAAGAGAAAGGGCTAAATAGTCAAAGTAAAATTTATATTTGGGGTAAAAAGCCATTTTTAGAAGTAGAAAGCTATGCTAAAGAGCAAAATATATCTCTATTAAGAGTTGAAGATGGTTTTGTACGTTCGGTCTCTTTAGGCTCTGATTTAACAAAAGCATACTCTTTAGTGGTGGACAGTCGGGGGATTTATTTTGACCCAACACAAGAGAGTGATTTAGAATATTTACTTAATAATTATGAGTTTGATGACGAGATAATTGAACGCTCAAAAAGATTACAAAACTATTTAGTTACGAATAAAATTTCAAAATATAACAATGCAAAAGATAAAAAAATAGATTTACCCAATTTAAAAAAGTCTCAAACAATAGTTTTAGTACCAGGTCAGGTATCGGATGATGCTTCTATTGTCTATGGGGCGAAGGGTATGAGTAACTTAGAGCTACTTATAAAAACACGAGAAGCTCTACCTAATGCCTATATTATCTATAAGCCTCATCCTGATGTATTGGCAGGAAATAGAAAAGGGCATATAGAGAGTAGTGTAGCTAGACAATATGTTGATACTATCATTAGTAATGTAAGTTTAGATTCAGTTTTAGAGTTAGTTGATGAAGTACATACCATAACCTCTTTAGTAGGACTTGAAGCATTAATTAGAGGGAAAAAAGTACATACCTATGGATTACCTTTTTATGCAGGATGGGGACTCACACAAGATATTAAGCTCTCTTCTCGACGTGTGAAAAAACGAACCATTGATGAATTGGTTGCTGCAACGTTTATCTTGTATCCTCGTTATATTAACCCTAAAACTAAACTCTTTTGTGAAGTAGAAGATTTATTAAAAGAGATAGATAAAGAGAAAAGTTGCTACAATCACAATATAAGTTATAAGATGTTTATAGATATTAGAAATCTATTTTTTCGAAAGATACAATTAATTATTAGAACTATTTTAAAATAAAAGGACACGGTTGTTACAAAGAAGTTCATTCCAAATTTTTTTAGCTGTTCAAAAAGCTCTGTTTCTTCGAGAGTTTTCAATGCGATTTTCAGTGAGCAAAACGGGTCTTTTTTGGACTTTTTTTGAACCTTTTTTTCAAATTTTCGTTTTTATTCTTATAAAAATGACACTTTTTGGTTCAGGAACAAATAATATTGATTTTGCTGTCTTTTTAGCATTAAATTTTACAGCATTTAATATGTTTAAAAAC
>JALXFN010000043.1:0-663 GCA_027068975.1 Campylobacteraceae bacterium
ATTTTCTCTATTACTCTTCCACTTGACCTTTATGAGCAAGTTGACCAAGATGCAAAAAGTGAAAGTATCTCTAAAAATGCTATGATTATTAGAGCATTAAAACACTTCTATAACCTGTAGCTTTATTATACTGGTTACGAAGCTCCAGCTTCGTAACCCAATATTGGAGTACAAATTTTTAAAAAAATTATTATTCCAATATGCATTCCCAAGCTGGAGCTTGGGAATGAGAGTAAATGTTCGGTGATACCGAACCTACAATCTTATTCTTACTGACTCTTCATGTGCTGTCAAACCCTCTGTATTTGCAATTAATGCACACGCTTCACCTATTTCATTTAACCCCTGTTGTGTCATTGAGATAATTGACGATTTCTTTAAAAAGTGGTCAACACTTAATGGTGAATAGAACTTAGCCGTTCCTCCTGTTGGTAAAGTATGGTTTGGTCCAGCAATATAGTCACCTATAGGTTCAGGGGTATACTCACCCAAGAAGATAGCTCCTGCATGTTTTATCTGCCCTAACAACTCCATTGGGTTAGCTGTCACTACTTCTAAGTGTTCAGGAGCAATCTGATTCATTAAATCAATCGCTTCATCCATGGTTTCAGTAATAATAATGGCACCACGCTCTTCAATCGACTTTCGTGCAATCGCTTCACG
>JALXFN010000043.1:673-2304 GCA_027068975.1 Campylobacteraceae bacterium
GTAGTAATCAAGATTGAAGATGCCATCTCATCATGCTCTGCTTGTGAGAGTAAATCAATAGCTAAGTAGTCGGCTCGTGCTGTTTGGTCTGCTAAAATTCCAATCTCGCTTGGTCCTGCTATCATGTCTATATTTACTTCACCGTAAACCAACTTTTTAGCTGTTGCGACAAAAATATTTCCAGGTCCTGTAATAACATCTACTTTAGGAATAGTCTCTGTACCATAAGCCATCGCTCCAATAGCAGAAGCCCCACCTACTTTAAAGACTTTAGTCACCTTACACAAGTGACACGCAGCTAAAAGTAGCTCATTGAGTTCATTATCTGGAGCAGGAGTACAAACCACTATCTCCTCTACCCCTGCTACAATGGCAGGAATGGCATTCATAAGTAGTGATGATGGGTACGCTGCTTTCCCTCCTGGAATATAAAGCCCAGCAGAGTCAACAGCAGTAACTTTTTGCCCCAACATATTTCCATTTTTCTCAAAGTCAAACCATGACTTTGGCATCAACTTTTGATGATAGTTCTCTATTCTGTCATAAGCTAAGTGTAACGCCTCTCTAAGCGTTGGGTCAATATTATTATACGCTTTCTCCATAGATTCTACTGAAACCTCTAACGCTTGGTCATCTTTGGGTTCCCATCGGTCAAACTTAGCAATATGCCCTTTTAAAGCACTATTACCCTCTGTTTTAATCTCATCAAGCAACCCTTTTACAATGGCAGTTACTCCATCTATATCCATTGCACCACGTTTTAAAAGCTCATTAAATTCACTCTGAAAATTATCATCTTTTGTACTAAATATCTTCACCATACTTCCTTATGTAACGAGCTAACATACTCTCATTGCCTATCAAGCCACCTTGATGAATATAGAGTGTTGGCTTCTCAAAAATTTGTGGGTTTTCTAACAAAGTTATCCACCCTTGTGGGTCATAGAGCAAATCAAACTCAATACCCATTTTCGCTTGTAATTCTAGCCAAATTTTATAAGAGTCTCTATACAACTTTCCAAAGTGACGTTTTTTGGTTGGTATTAAAATTTTAGGATGAAGATTCTCATCCTCTTCCAACATTAAAAACTGTTTTTTCAAATACTCACCATCTCCCACACAAGGAACAGTAAAAACCGTAGGTCGGGATGCCCCCATCCTGACATTAAACGATTTTGCCAAATAAAGAGCCGTAGTCCCCGTACCAGAGGGTAAAAAAACATTCAACTCCTCAATCCCCTTCTCCTCTTTCCACTCCAAAATCTCTTTGGCTAAAATCTTTAAACCATACTCTGCCTCTTTTTGTCGTCCACCCTCTTCTATCAACAAATCGTTCTTTGTCGGGAAGGGGACATCCCGACCTACATGAATTTGCATTCCATTTTTTAGAGCATATTTGTAATTTCCATGAGGGTTCTCTTGTAAATAAGGGGCTATATGCTCAACATAGTAGTCAAACTTCCACCCTCTTAACTTAGCTAAAACAGAGAGTGAGTACATTGCATTGGATTGAGCTGAACCGTAAGAGATGACTCTTTTGACATGAGGGAAATCATGCTCTAAAAAGTAGTGAAACTTTCGTGCCTTATTCCCCGAAAACTCTTTTAAGAGTAAATCATCACGTTTTATAT
>JALXFN010000044.1 GCA_027068975.1 Campylobacteraceae bacterium
CTCTTGCTCCAGATATTAGTTGATAGTGATGTTAGAGTATTATCAAATCCAACAAATCCAATTAAACTTCAATATAATTCAAACACATTAACAAAAAGGACAAAAAATGAAACGAATGCTATTAACAATGAAAAATTTAAAACTCATTACTATACTACTACTAAGTACTACACAAATGTATGCTTCAAATATAGATAATGAATTAATTACACGAATGTATGCTTATAGTTATGGTTATGCTTTTTTAATATTAATTCTATTTATAATCATCTATATTTTATATATCATCTCACAAAACAAACTTATTGATACCCTAAAAACAGATGATGACAAATTTAAAACTCATACATTCTGGACATGGACACAGCTAATTCCTCTATGGTCATTTGTAGCACAAGTAGTTGCTCTTGTTCAAATGACTGACCAATATGAAGTTTTTATAAAAGAAAACAATATTAAGCCTAGTGAAATATCTGAATATAAACCTATTTGGGGATGGTTCTCTATAGGGGCGAGTGTACTTAGTTCTTTGCTTCCATCCTTATTCATTATTGCTATTGGATTATGGATAGTTTACTGGGTAAATATTAGTAGTACTACAAAAAGTATTCAACACTATTTAGATACTTCATCGATAGAAAATGAAAATAAAAATTTCAAAAGAGAAGAGAAATAGGAAGTATTTATTACTTCCCCTTATATCTCTCTATCTCATCTATAAGACGCTTAAGAAATTCATCTGTAAGCGTCTTAGAAAACTCTTGTTCAACTTTAACAATTTTTCCCTCTTTTTTAAACTCTAAATTATCCAATAACCACTCATCAGAAGTTTTATAAGAGTAGTAAGCTTGAAGTTCTATCTTTTTAAATTTTAAAATAGAGATAAAAGTAGAAGCATAGAGTTCATCGTCAAACCATAGTTTAAAGTCTATTTTTGGGGTTTTATCACCCTCTATTTTAAGTTGCATTCTATCAATGTGGCTCATCATCTCTCTTTGAAATGTAGAAGGGTTATCTCTGTTGAGGTTAAATCCAATATTTAACGGAAAAGCAAGATTAAGTAGGTAAATATATCCCAGTGGTATGTTACTTGTATTTAACAGATAGAGTGGAACACTATTATCAAATTGAGTAGCACTCTGTACATCAGTAAAGAGCTTATATCCCCATGGTTTTGTAAAGATATCGAGTTTATTTACTCTATAATGGTTCTCACCTATGGTTTTATAGTACTTCCACAAAGCAAGAGGAGTTTCTCCTTTACCATAATAGATAGCCGTTTTTTTATCTTTAGTGTTAAACTCAACTAGACCTGTAACTTTTGTGTTTTCAGTAAGGGTAAAAAGAGTTTGAAGTTTTTGAGTAGATTTTAGATGTTTAGTTTGTTCTTGTTTATAGAAACTTTTTATCCAAGAGGACTCTTTTAACTTTTTAATATTGGCACTTTCGACCAAGATAGTATCTTTTAACGATGACTCTTTGTTGTATTGAAGAGGAACAGGTTTAAATGCTTTATCTTGGATATGAATGGCGTGTTCATGCTCTTCTAAAAGCTGAACAATAAAAGCATTTTTTCTCTCCAAAGGAGCATTTTTATAGGTCTGAAGAAGCACATCTTCCAAATAGGTTCGCATGAGTTCATAATGTCTTTTACCTTTTAGTTTTTGAACTTCTTGGTTCATCTCTACAAAGCTTTTTAGTGTTCTTTGCATACTTTTACTACGTTTAGCTAAATCTCCTCGTGCATATTTATAGTCTGAATCAATTAATGCTATTTTTTCCTCTTTGGTTAGTTTTTTATCAATCGTAAATTCCAAAAGAGCTATCAGGGCAGAAAAGCTCTCTTTTGTATACCCTATCTTATCAATATCTTTCATGGTTGTGTGACTCTTTTTTTTCTCTGTTAAAAAATCACTAGAAACCCAACTTAATCCTCCTGCAATGTCGGGGTAACCTGTCTCTCCATGCTCAAAAATTTTCTGAGTACTAAGTGTAAATTGTTTATGTTTACCTTCAACCTCAAACAGATAAATCGCTTCATCATAATACTTTAGAGAGTCCATTCTAAGATAGGCGATGTATTTTCCATCAGGAGACCAAGTTGGATACATTAATCTTTTTGAACCACGAAGTAGACGTTTTAGTTTTGTACCATCCATATTCATCATCCAAATTTGTTGATTGGATTCAAAAACAACACGTTTACCATCAGGACTAACATCAGGATTATAAGCATACGCTCCAAGTTTATTATTATCAATTTGAGTTATTTTTTTCAAATTTTTATCAGTTATAAAT
>JALXFN010000045.1 GCA_027068975.1 Campylobacteraceae bacterium
TATATTGATAGATTAAAAAAAGGAACATACAGTTTTAATAAAAGAATTAGTTATTCTTACTATGAATATTATAATAAAATTAATGGAATTTATAAAGATTATAAATTTTCAAAAGAGTATCTATACTATTTTTCTAAAATTATAGAAGAGTGTAGAGTAAATAATATTAAAGTTTGGGTCTATATACCTCCAATGTACAGTTCATTTTTTGATTCTATAAATTCAATAGGTTATTTTGATGAATTTGAAAAGTTTAAAAGAGAATTGGTCAAAGTAACGAATTACATAGATTTTACTGGCCATAATACAATCACAAACAATAAAGATAATTATTGGGATGGATCACATTTAAGGGTAAATGTAACGACTCCAATAATGGCAAGGGTTTTTAATGACAAGTCCATAGATGTCCCATCTGACTTTGGAGTACTTGTAACGAAAGAAAATATTGAAAAACATTTAAAGAATCTAAGAGGTCAAATTAAAAAATTCGATTTAAATAAAGTATTAAATGAATATTAAAGTGTAAATTTTATTTTTTTAGCCCCAAAAACTCCAACTCCCCACCCCGAACCACAGCAACCTCTCCTTGACAAGCCAAAGAGGGTAAAGAGATATAGTTTTTATACTGAATAGCCTGATGAAAATGACCCTCTATAATAAGAGCGTCTTTTGGGTAGTGGCTTCTTATGGCATCGAATCTTTTTGCATAGCCTTTAAAATCTCCACAGATACTTTTAACTTTTAGTCTGTTCATTCTATGGTCTATAATCTGTTTTTCAAAAGGTCTTAAAATGGTAAGGGTGCTTTTAGTCCGTAGGAGGATAGCGTAGAGGTTAAAAATAGCTCCTGCAGTGTATTTGTCTCCATGAGCTAGGTATACATCTTTTTCTGCTAGTTTATAATGAACAGGTTGCTCTTTTCGTGAATATACTTTTATGTTGGGAAAGAGTTCTTTTAGACAGAAGTCATGATTTCCTTCTATGTAGATAATCTCTAACTCTTTGGAGATTTTTTGAAGTAACTCTATAGCAGGTTTTGAAAACGTTTGTATGTAGTCGTTGTAGCCAAAGAGTAGGTCAAAGATATCACCCATAAGAAAGAGTTGTGGAGGTGTAAGTTCTTTAGAGTCTATTTTTTTTAAAAGGGTTAAAAACTTGTCACCATGATGGGGGTAGTGGGCATCAGCAACAAAGAGCGAATGCTCTTTTATCTGCTTTGGCATTTTTGGCAGAGTCCATAGAGGTTGATTTGAGAGGAGTTGAGTTTGAAGTTTTCTATAACTAGTGCCTCTTGTGTTTTTTGGGTTATATCTGTATCTTGAATCTCTCCACACCCTTGGCAGATGAGGTGAATGTGGTCATCTTTTTTTAATTCAAACTTTGACTTCTCACCATTCATTGGAACCTCTACAATAACATTATGCTCTTGCATTAAAATAATATTTTTGTAAATAGTAGCCAGAGAAAGGGTAGGGTGAAGTTCTCTTACATCTTCGTAAATATCATCTATATTAATATGACCTGCATGGTCTATTGATTTTAAAATAGAGGTACGTTGTATGGTTGCTTTTAGGTCATTTTCTTTGAGCAGTGTTATGTAATCTGTCATGTTTTACCTCTCCTTTGTAAATACTTATATAAATATTATAGTCTATAATACTTAAATAGGCATTTGTTTTTTTAGCAAAGGGCAGACACAGAGGTCCGCCCCTACGGTTATAATCGTTTATGATTATAGTTCGTCAGCGTGTTTTGCAAGATAGTCAGCAACACCTTCTGTGTCAGCTTTCATACCTTCATCACCTTTTACCCAACCAGCAGGACAAACTTCACCATGCTCATTTGTAAACAACATTGTATCAACCATTCTAATCATCTCATCAATGTTTCTACCTAATGGAAGGTCATTAATAACTGCGTGTCTTACTGTACCATCAGCATCAATCAAAAATGAGCCTCTAAGTGCTACTGCATCATCAAGAAGAACATCGTAGTCTCTAGCAATTTGTTTAGTGATATCTGCTACTAGAGGCATATCAACTCTACCAATACCACCTTTTTCTACTGGAGTTTCTCTCCATGCAAAGTGTGAGAATTGGCTATCTACAGATACACCAATAACATTGATTCCTCTCTCTCTAAACTCTTTTGCTCTGTGCGAAAAAGCGATAATCTCCGATGGACATACAAAAGTAAAGTCAAGTGGATAGAAAAAAAGTACGGCACCTTTTTCACCAAGGTTGTCCATTAGGTTGAAGTCATCAACGATTGAACCATCTGCAAGTACTGCTGTTGCTGTAAAATCTGGAGCTTTATTTGTTACGATCATAGTGTTTCCTTGTATTTAAATAATAAATTTTATTAACAAGGAAATAGTATCATATAAAAATTAAAATAAGATAAAATTACTCTTTTTTATCTTTTATAATTAACTTTATTCTCCTTCATAATCAACTTCACTGGTTCTTCCGTATTTTTACCTATATAATCAGCAGCAGCTTCTAATAACATAGGAACAATTTTTCTTAGATTTTTAGACTCACCTATACTTGATACATCTACACGCCACAACTCTTTGTTTGATTGGTCTTTTGCGAGAAGGGTAACATAACGGTTATAATAGGTATAGGTTTTTCGATACATGGTTGAGTATCCTCCTCCATACCAAAAGTTATTATATGGGTGATAGTGTCGTCCATAGTAATCATAAGGAAATCCCCATGACATACCAATGGTTATATCAGGCTCTATATAGGTCTCTGTTTTTTCTTGAGTCTTCTCTATGCCATAGTCAAAGTAGATGGTTTGCTGAGCCAAATGACTTGCATAGGGTTGAATATAGCCTTTAGAACCAAGTATTTCTACTAACTTCGTAGTTAGCCTTTGATACTCTAAGCTATTTTTATCTGTATCTTTTCCTAAAGGTTCTATACTATAGCTAGTATGCTCTTTAATTATAAGGTTTGGAGCTGTAATGGCATCAACAGTTACTCTGTATTTAGCCGTTATAGGTGAACAGCCTGTTGTGATAATTAGAGCAATGGTGCTGATAATAGATAAAATAAATTTTCTCATATGATTAAATCTCCTTTGTAGTACGCTATTAATAGTTTACTATAAAGATTCTTAGTATATCTATTATTGATTAAAAGGAAGTAGCCCAAACTTCTTAATAAACTTTTCATCTATATTTATAAGTCCACGCTTTTGTAAAGAATCAAGTGTCTCTTTTGTACAGAAGGTATCTCCTGGCCACTCTCTGGTGAAACCATCTAGTTCACCTTTGTTGGTTCCGTCTACTATGATAAATGGCTTTAGAGTAATGTCTCTTTGTGCATCTATATTGTTAGCCACACGCCAAATTAACATATAAGGGTTATCTATTTGGTTGTTCTTTTTATCAACTATAATTAAAACTTTGATGTTCTCTTCTAATATAGAGACTTTTTCTATAAGGTTTTGCATCGATTCTGTTTTATCTACAGTGATGATACAGATAGGATTTTTAGTATGGATAAAGTACTGTTTTAATTCTAAAATATTGCAATCAAGTGATTGCATCTTATTGAGTAGAGTTTTGTCATTTAAAAGTTTAGTCACACCATTTTCAACTTCTGAAGCAGTAGCATCAATACCTAGTTTACCCCCAACTAATGTCTCGTCTGCTGTATGGTCAAGGGCATCAATAATTCCTTGAGTAATAAGAATTTTATTGGGGTCTAGTCTATTTAAAATATACTCTGTAATAGCAATGTCATTGTCAAGTTCAGGTGCATCTTCGTTAACAAAAATAGCATGTTTTACAAAACTCATTTGACCCACACCCCAAAAGGCATGCATAAACTGTTGTGCATGACCTTTATAGAGCGTTTTCATCTTTCCAAGTATTAGGTTATGGAAAACTCCGTTTTCAGGCATATAGTAGTCTATAAGGTCAGGAGCCATTGGTTTTAGCATTGGTAAAAAGATTCTCTCTGTTGCCCAACCCATATATTTGTCTTCTAATGGTGGTTTTCCTACAACTGTTGCTTGAAATACAGGTTTTTCTTTCATGGTAATGGTCTCTACTTCCATAACAGGGTAGGGTTCTTTTAAAGTGTAGTATCCAGTGTGGTCTCCAAAAGGTCCCTCTATTTCCATGTTTTTTGGGTCAACAAAGCCCTCGATGACGATATCCACATCACGAGGAATATAGATATCGTTAGTAATAGACTTGATAAGTTGTGCATTCTTGCCTCTTACAAAACCATAAAGAAGCATCTCAAACATTCCATGAGGCATAGGGGCTTGACCACACCAAATGTAGAGAGGGTCTCCACCTATGGCAACGGTTACAGGCATCTTTTTACCTGCTTTTTGGTACTGGTCAAAGAAGTGTGAAGCATCTTTATGAATCTGCCAGTGCATTCCTAAATGATTTTTGTCATACTGTTGTAGACGGTACATTCCAAGGTTTTGCATACTGCCATTAAGACTTTGTGTATAGACTTGACCCATAGTAATAAATGGTCCACCATCCTCTTCCCATGTTTTTAAGATAGGAAGTTTGTCCAAATCTACCTTTGCTTTAGGGATGATAACTTGTTGACACTCTCCTCTGACTTTAGAACGTTTTGGAAAAACATTTTTAAGTGCAAAGAGTTCTGGCATCATCTTCAACTTATCTATAAATCCTGCTGGTGGTTTAAGTTTTAAAAGTTTATCTATACCTTGTGCCACCTCGTCTGGATGTTTAGCAAAGATTTTTTCTGTCAACTCTTTGTTGGCAAAAATATTCATAAGTACTGGCATATCATACTCTATACCTTTTTCTTTGTTGATAGGATTTGTAAAAAGAATAGGGCGAGAGTCATCTGTTTTGACTTCTATGTATGCGATGTGGGGGATTTCTAAGTTTACATCTAGGGGTTCATCTATTACTTTTAGGTTTCCATTTTCTTTTAGCCATTCTATTACGTCTTGCATTTTTTATTTCCAATTTTTATTTGATGGTGTAGTCGTCAGGGATTACACCCTACAATTTTTTGGAGTATTATATCTGAAAAGTTATTATTTTGATAAGACCATGAGTTTAATTTTGCTTTTTATTTTTACACCGATTTTGATACGGTTAAGTTTTACTTTTTTGTTGGCATTCCAAAGTATTTTTCCATTGTTGACCTTAACTTTTGTCCAGCCATTGTTTGAGATGAAAATATCTGCTGATTGAATAGTTTTATCATTTAGTATAACTTCAACTGTTTTTACTATTTTATCTTTTGGATAGACTATTGGTTGTTGGAAGTCCACTCCACAAAGCTCTTGAAATTTAAGATAGAGTTTAAAGTCATGAGCATTACTTCCTACAACTGCAGAACGGTCAATATCATTGCTGTCACTACATGTACCACCATGAATAGCCCCTATATTTTGATTAAATACAGCTTTAAATCCATAAGGTTTGATAACTTTACTAACTCTATCATCATACTCACCATAAGGATAAACAAAAAGATTTGGCTTATAGTTTAGATGTCTTTTCATTAAGGCTAAACCTTTGTCCATATCAACCTTAATCTCTTTCTCACTCATCTGTCCAAAGTGTCCATGCCCATAGCTATGAAACTCTACTGAACCATATTTAGCAATGGTTTTTAGCTCTTTCCATGAGACATAATCTTTATAGTTTTTTTCAGTATATTTAACAGCAATAAAAATTGTAAAAGGGTAGTTGTACTCCCTAAAAACAGAAAGTCCATGAGTATAAAAACTTTTAAACCCATCATCTATGCTAAATGCCACCCATTTGCTAGGTACTTCTTCCTTATTATTTATCTTTTTTACAATAGCAATGAGAGGTACAACTTTGTAGCCATTTTTTTTGAGGTAGTCAAATTCTTTGCGAAGTTCTTTGGTTGAGATATTGGTAGTAGGGTAACGGGTATCATCAAAACGGTGATAGACAAATATATGTCCATCACTCATTAAATAAGGTGACAAAAGTAGGAAGAGGAGGAGAACTTTTGTCATATTATATATTAAAAAAAAGAGATAAAATTAATCTATCTCTTAATCCATTTGCTTTCTAAGGAAGGTAGGTGTGTCTAAATAGTCATTATTACTGCCATTATATCCACCAACAACTTTTTCAGAATTCAAGCTGTTTAGCAAGTTACCCTGAGTAGGTCTTCTAAGTCCTGGCTTAGCTGTCGAAATAGTTGTTTTTTCTGTAGAATTGTCATTATTTGGTTTAGCTACTTCAAAGTCTGATGGATCTTCAAAACCAGTTGCAATAATAGTTAACTTAACTTCATCAAGAGGAATGTTTTCAGATGTAGTTGTACCAAAGATAATATTTGCATCTTCATCTGCATTCTCTTCTACTATATCCATAGCTTCTGAAATTTCAACCAATGGATAGTCAGGGTGAATATGGAAATGAACCAAAATACCCATAGCACCATCAATCGACAAGTTATCAAGAAGAGGAGATTCAATAGCAGTTTTTGCTGCATCATAAGCAGCAGAATTACCTTGAGATTCACCCACACCCATAAGTGCAAGACCTCTATGACTCATAACTGTTTTAACATCGGCAAAGTCAAGGTTAATGTCATTTGCACCATGTGAAAGAATAACGTTTGAAATCCCTCCAACTGCTTGAGAAAGAACGTTATCAACCAATCTAAAGCTGTCTCTCATACCAAGATTTTTTTCAACAATTGAAAGAAGTCTCTCATTAGGAACAACAATGATTGAATCAGATTCTCTTTTAAGTGCTTCTAAACCCTCCTTTGCTAATCTTTTTCTTTTACGACCTTCAAATGCAAATGGACTAGTAACAATAGCTACAGTTAATGCACCAACCTCTTTAGCCGCTTGAGCAATTACAGGTGCAGCACCTGTTCCTGTACCACCACCAAGACCAGCAGAGATAAATACTAAGTCTGCTCCATCAAGCATGGTTTTAATGCTGTCAAAGCTCTCTTCAGCAGCATCTCTACCTACCTCTGGTTTCATACCTGCTCCAAGACCTTTAGTTACTTGAAGACCAATTTGCATTTTGTATGGTGCAATAGAAGCATCTAATGCTTGGGCATCTGTGTTTGCTACGATAAGATCAATACCATCTATACCTTCCCTTATCATATGGTTAATCATGTTTCCACCACCACCACCTACACCAATTGCTTTAATCTTGGCACCATGGACGCCTGCAGTTGATTCTGTTATATTAAAATCTTCCATTTTTTCCTCCTTTGTTTTTCTTAAAATATTTTCGATGCCCATTGCACAAAGTTTTGCAATGGATTACTTTGATCTTTTTTAGGCTCCTTACTTAAGTCCTTAAATAGATCATTCTCTCCTTCATCACTAAATGATGGAGTAGATACAGATACTTTTGGTTTCATTGTATCATAATTCGCTATATCTTGCAATGAACTTTTAGCTTTATACTCTTTTGAATGGAGCATACTTTTAGCACCATCAAGTTCATATTCAGTATGTTTCCCTGATGCATAATAGAGTAAACCTATGGCTGTTGAAAATTCAGGTGAGTTGAGGTCATCCATAACATTTAAAGTATTTTCTGGTTGTCCTAATCTTACAGGTATACTTGGAATGAGTGCTTGTGCTAATTCTCGTGTTCCTGGAATTTTTGTCATTCCTCCTGTTAAAACAATACCTGAACCAAGCTGGTCTGCCAATTCACTTTTTGCCAATGAGTTTGCTAGAATATTTATAGTCTCTTCCATACGGCTATAGATAATGTTTTGTGCTATATCTAATGAAACCACATTCATATTGTTCTCATCTCCGATAATTGGTAGCTCTATCTCTTTACTCTCTGATTCTAACAGTGTTCCCTCTGTAATTTTAAGGGTTTCTGCCGAATCTAAAGGAGTATGTAGAGCAATAGATAAGTCATTGGTTATATGATTGGAACCAACTGATAAAAAGTCATTGTATTGAATTGAATTACCTACATGTATAATGAGGTTTGATGTCTCACCACCTAAATCGATAACTGCAACACCTCTTGCTCTATCTGATTCTGATACTACAGCGATAGATGAAGCATAACCCGAAAGTACAACTTTGTTAATTTCTATTCCAGCTGCATTAACCGCTTTTTTAAGATTACCAAGGTTTGATTTTGCTGTCATAATAATATGCACATCAACTTCCATGCGATTTGCATTCATTCCATTGGGGTCATCTATAAAATCTTGTTCATCTATTTTAAATTTGTAGGGCAATACATGTAGTATTTCAAATTCATTAGGAATATTTGCATTATAAAGTGCTGTTTGCATTACTCGGTTAATTTCTGTAATTGAAATTTCACCTGATGGAATATTAACAACACCTGTAGCATTAATACTTTTGGTGTATGCTCCTGAGATTGAAATATTCGCTAATGAAATATTTAGACCTGCAACACGTTTTGCATCATCTACTGATTTTTTAATAGCCTTTGATGCTAATTGTATATTTGTAATTGTCCCTTTTTTAATACCTTGGGATTTTACAATCCCATGTCCAGAGATATCAACAGACCCATCTTTGATTTCACCTATGATTGCACATATTTTTGTTGAGCCAATATCAATAGCTAAGATTGGGGTATTCAATTTTAATCCTTAGGTGTTATTTATAAAGCTTTGTAGGATACATTTTATCTAACTTCTTTATTAAACTCGTTTGAAAACTTTGTTTTTTAACCAAATCTGTATTTTTATACAAATCTTCAGTTCCATTATCATCAAGCGTAATCAATTTTTGTTCGATAATTTTGTATACTATTACTTTACTTCCTATAGGTATAATACCGTTTTCTTTGTTAGAAGTAAAGAGTTTTGTTATAAAATCTGATGTTTCTTGTGTATTTAGACCTATTTTTTGTTTTTCTGCGTTATGAAGAGTGATAAAATTTGATACATTTGCCTCATCACTGTCAATAGTTGTCAATCGCTTATCAGCTAAAGTAGCAAGAGCCTCTTTGGTCGCTTCTTGCTTATATATAGGGGTTATCTCTTCTTTTACTTCATCAAATGTTTTTATTACAGGATTAATAATGTTAACTATCTTTACAGCAGCATATTTATCTCCTACTACTTTTGGTTTTAAAAGAGAGTTTACCTCACTTTTTGATATTTCATCCCATAATTTTGGGGATATTTTGGGACTGTTTATATCTAAAGTTAAAGTTTCATCTTTAGTTAACTCTCCTTTTTTAAGCTTTAAGTAACGTTTATATGCTATTTTATTACTTTTTTTAATTTTAACATCAGCAATAAGTGAGTTTTTAATATCCTCTAACGGTAGTATTTTTCCTTTTGTATCTGTATATTTAAATTTGTTTTCATTATAGTAAGCTTCTATTTCTGCATCAGTTACATTTGTATCTTTTGTCTGAGTCCATTGTATATCTAAGATATACTTTTTTGGTGTTTTATATTGCTCTTTTCTTGTTTCCCAAAACTCTTTAAGTTTTGCATCATTTACTGTTACATTTACATCTTTTTCTGAGAGTATAGAGTATTTGATTTTATCTGCAATTTCAAATGCTAAAGAAAAAGCTTTATATTCATTTTTTAAAGCATGGTCTGGACTTAACATATTTAATGTCTTCTCTATAGTAAGTTGGTCTTTAATACTCTCTTCAAATGTTGTGTTATCAAAACTACTGTTTTGGATAAATGTATCGTATATTTTTCTATCAAATTTACCATCTGTTTGAAAAGCAGGAATGGAAGCGAGTTTCTCTGCTGTCTCTTTCTCTGTTACAACAATGCCAAAATCTTGAGCAAGGTTTAGTAGCTTCGCTTCTGTTTCCATTGAGTTTAATACTTGTTGCTCTAATCCCATCTGTTTAGCTTGGTCTTTGTCAAATTTACCTTGAAACATTTGGTTGTATCTGTTAAAAAGATTATTATAATTCATATTGAATCTATCTTGCTTTAACTCTATATCTCCAACTTGACCTATACTATTACTTCGTAATCCATAGGAGAAACCATAAGTAGCCCCTGTAAATATAAATGAAACAGTTGCTATCCACATAGTAACTATTAAAAATTTGTTGTTTTTTTGCATCCAACTTATCATGTTTTGTTGCCTTAGTTTAAAATTTGCATAATTTTAGTCTAGTTGTTATTAATTATTAATGAAATAATTACTTTATCTATAGTATATTCGTTACAAAAAAAATAAGGTGCTTAATGAATCATAAGAATATGCAAATAGTAACAGACGACCTTAAAAATATATGGCATCCCTGCACACAAATGAAAGACCATGAAACTTTGCCCTTAATACCTATAGATAGAGGAGAGGGTGTGTATCTTTATGATTTTGATAATAACTCTTATATTGATGCCATAAGTTCATGGTGGGTAAATATTTTTGGACACACCAACAGACATATATCTAATCGAGTTAAAAAGCAATTAGATACATTAGAGCATGTGTTGTTGGCAGGTTTTACACATAAACCAGCTGTCAACCTGGCAGACAAACTTGTCAACCTAACTCCTTCAGGTTTAGATAAAGTCTTCTTTGCCGATAATGGTTCAAGTGCCGTAGAAGTAGCACTTAAGATGAGTTTTCACTATCATCGTAATCGTGGAGAGAATCGTCCTCTTTTTCTTTCGTTGACAAACTCCTACCATGGTGAGACTATAGGTGCTTTGAGTGTGGGAGATGTTGAGCTTTATAAAGAGACTTATGCCCCACTTCTTATCTCATGTATTCAAACACCTGTGCCAAAAGACCAAAGTGAAGAGTCTGCAAATGAGGCTATATTTGAATTAGAAAAAGTATTAGAAGAGAGAGGAGATGAAATCTCTGCATTTATTATAGAACCTCTTATTCAAGGTGCAGGAGGTATGCATATGTATCATCCTATCTATATTACAGAGGCTAAAAAACTTTGTGAAAAGTATGGTGTGCATCTTATAGCAGACGAAATTATGACAGGTTTTGGACGAACAGGAACCATGTTTGGTTGTGAACAAGCAGAGGTGACTCCTGACTTTATGACACTTTCAAAAGGTCTAACTGGTGGGTATTTACCTCTTGCCGTTGTTATGACAACTAATGAGGTATATAGTGCTTTTTACTGTGATTATAATGAGCATAAAGCTTTTTTACACTCTCACTCCTATACTGGTAATCCTTTGGCTTGTTCTGCAGCATTGGCAACATTAGAGCTTTTTGAAGCTTCAGATGTACTAGGAGATAATAGAAAAAAATCAGCTTATATCTTAGAAAAACTAGAGAAGTTCAAAACGCTTCCAAATGTAAAAGAGGTAAGACAAACAGGAATGGTGGTAGCCATAGAGTTAAAGGGCTACAAAGCAGAAGAGCGTATAGGTTTAAAAGTGTATCAATATGGTTTAGATAATGGTGTCCTTTTACGTCCATTGGGACATATTATCTATTTTATGCCACCTTACATTATAACTTATGACGAGATAGACAAGATGATAGATACAGCCTATGAAGCTATAAAATTATTACCGTAAACTATTAGGAAAAAAATGAAACTACCAAAAATAATAGAGACCATATCTAAAGAGTTATTAAAAAAAAACGCAAAAGCCATCGTAGTAGGTGGTTCGGTACGTGACCATTTTTTAGAACTTCCTATAAAAGATTATGATGTAGAAGTGTATGGTTTAGAAAAAATAGAGGAGTTAGAGACTATTTTAGCTCAATATGGCTCTGTAAATTTGGTAGGTAAAAGTTTTGGTGTTTTAAAATTTGTTTATGAGGGTGAGGAGTATGACTTCTCTTTTCCCAGAAAAGAGCGAAAAGTAGCCCAAGGTCACAGAGGGTTTGATATTACATGTAATGGAGAATTAAGTTTTAAAGAAGCCTCTTTACGTCGTGACTTTACAGTTAATGCCATGGGGTATGATATTGAAGAGAAAGCCTTTATAGACCCATATGGAGCTAAAGATGACATAGAGACAAAAACTTTGCGACATATAAATGATGAGACTTTTATAGAAGACCCATTAAGAGTCTATAGAGCTGTTCAGTTTTGTGCTAGATTTAATTATGTTTTAGCAGATGATACCTTTAGACTTTGTAAAAATATGGTAGAGCAGGGGATGCTTGAAGAGTTGGCAAAAGAGAGAGTCTATATAGAGTTTAAAAAACTATTTTTAAAGTCACCTAAACCATCTATAGGGTTTGAACTTATGCGTAAGCTGGGAATATTGAAATATTATCCAGAGCTAGAAGCTATTGTAGATGTACCTCAATCTCCTATCTGGCACCCAGAAGGTGATGTTTGGGTTCATACTTTGATGTGTGTCGATAAAATGGTTGATTTGAAAAGTGGAGATGAGAAGCATGACCTAAAAATGATGTTTTCCATACTTTGCCATGACTTGGGTAAGGCTACGCATACACAGATAACTCCTGAAAAAATCTCTGCTATAGGTCATGAGTTAGCAGGGTTAGAGCCTACTAAAAAGTTTCTCTATCGGTTAACAGATGAGCATGATTTTATAAACTCTATACTTCCTTTAGTTGAATACCATTTGGCTCCATCTATTTACTACAGAGGTAAAGCAAAAAATAGCACCATACGACGACTCTCAACAAAAGTAAATATAGAAGAGTTAGTAACCGTTGCAAGAGCTGATTTTTTAGGGCGTACTACAGAGGAGTCTTTAAGTGGTGTCTATAAAGCTGGAGATTGGCTACTTAAAAAAGCAGAAGAATTAGATGTATATAATGTACCACCTGTTGCTTTGATTCAAGGGCGTGATTTAATAGCCCTTGGTTTAAAACCTTCTGCAGAGTTTAAAAAGATACTAAACAGAGTTTATGAGGTACAGCTAGAGGGAAGAATCTCTACTGTAGAGGAAGCAGTAGAGTATGTAAAAGTTCTAATCCAAAAGTTAGATTAGAACATTATTCATTTCTTAGTACGATTAAAGGGTCAGTAGATGCAGCTTTTTGGGCTGGATATCTTGATGATGCGAGTACTATTATAATAGCACCTATAAGAATAGAGAAGAAATCTGTTACAGTTAAATCAATAGGTAATTTAGAAAAACCATATACATCTGCAGAGAGGGTAATAATATCAAAAGTAGTTAGTACCCAAATAGAGAGGAATCCTAATATGGTTCCACCGATAATTCCTCCTACACCAATAATAGCTCCTAATTTTAAAAAAATACTTTTAATCTCAGTGTTGGTGGCACCAAGAGTTTTCATAAGTGCAATCTCTGGTCTTCTACTCATAACCGTCATTAGTAAAGAAGAGATAATGTTTAGAGAAGCGACAATAATAATAAGCAATAGTGCTAAGAAAAGAGCATTTTTCTCCATCTCCATAGCTGCAAAGAAGTTGGCATGTTGTTCCCACCAACCTATGATACGTGTTTTGTTTTCATAACCCTCTTTTTTAAGAAAAGCATTAATTTTATTAACATCTTCCATTGCATTATTGGAGAAAATATGTATACCATCATAGACAGAAACTTTACGTTTTAATATTTTATGAAATGCTTCATGTGTGGTATAGATAATAAAGTCATCATAGGTTGAGATACCTGAACTGTAGGTAGCATCAACAGTAAAACGTTTTTGAAGTGGCATACTTCCAAAACCAATGGCTTGCATCTCTGAAAAGTAGAGTGTAAGCTTTTCACCTTTTTTCACAAACATCTCTTCTATAAGTTTTTCACCAGCAACAATTTTAAATTTGCTTTGAGTGCCAATAGAGTGCTTATAGGCTTTTTGAAAAATTTCATTAAGCTCTTTCTCTTTTTCAAAATCAACTCCATAAAGCATTGAGCCTTTTATGTTAGAACCACTTTTTGTAATAATCTGTGTTCTATAGTAAGGGCTAAATTTAAGAGTAGGAAATTCATTAGAAAGTTTAGAGGTAAGTTCATCTGTAGCTATGTTTTGTCCAAGAGGAATAAGCGTTAAGGGGTAGTCCATTTGAAAAAGACGTTTTTTAAATTCATTTTCGGTACCATTCATCATACCCATTGCAATCATAAGCACTGCAATACCAACGGCAATACTTAAAAAAGCCATAATAGAAGAGACAAAGATAAAAGGATTATCTTTGTCATATTTAAGATAATGTTTTATTACCTTATTTACAAACTTAGAGTTTACAGTCATTGCCATTATGCAAGTAGTCCTTTTTTTGGTCCACTTTTCCCACAACAGTTTTTGTATTTTTCTCCTGAACCACAAGGACAAGGGTCATTTCTTTTTGGTTTCTTCTCAAGGTTCTCTACTGTAGCTTCTTCAAAATCTGCTTCTACTATCTCATCTTCATTGGTCTGTGCTTGAGCAATCTCCTCTTCGAGCTGTTGTCTCATTGCTTCCATTTTTGCTTGTTCTTGTGCAGGGTCTTCAAAGTTAAATTGAACCACTTGAAGTACTTTTACAGCTTCAAATTTAATACGTTCTATGAGATTCATAAATAGGTTATATGAGTCTTTTTTATACTCTGTAAGAGGGTCTTTTTGGTTGTAGCCTCTTAGCCCAATACCAGTTTTCATAACATCCATCTCATAGAGGTGGTTACGCCATTGTGGGTCAAGAACTTGTAAGTATAAGATACGTTGAACTTCGCTTCTTTGTTCTGGAGTCAATGGTGCCATTTTCTCTTCGTATGTTTGTGTTAAAATATCTGTAACCAACTCTTTTATAGCATCATAGTCTTTTCCTTTAAAGACTTCACCCTCAAGTTGAATATGCAACTCTTCTCTGAGCTGATTTTCAAGTTTTTCTATGTTGAAGTCCTCTTGCGATGCTCCATCATAGATATCTGCGTTAGATAACATGTTGTCAATGTATTCTATTCTATTCTCTTTAATTTTTGAGTCAATATCGTAGTTCTCATCAAGGAGCTGATTTCTAAAGTTATAGATGACTTTACGCTGTTCATTTGCAATATCATCATACTCTAAGATATGCTTTCTTGACTCATAGTGCATGTTTTCAACTTTCTTTTGAGCCTTCTCTACTGAACGTGTGACTATTTTAGAATCGATGTACTCTCCCTCTTCAACACCCAATTTGTTCATAATGTTTCTAATTTTTTCACCACCAAAAATTCTTAAGAGGTTATCATCAAGACTTAGGTAAAACTGAGAAGCTCCTGGGTCACCCTGACGACCCGAACGACCACGAAGCTGATTATCTATACGTCTACTTTCGTGTCTTTCGGTTCCTAAAATATAGAGTCCCCCAAGCTTTTTAATCTCATCAGTAAGTTTAATATCAACCCCACGTCCTGCCATGTTGGTTGCAACAGTTACAGCACCTTTTTTACCTGCTTCCATAATAATTTCTGCTTCACTGGCATGGTTTTTAGCATTTAGTGTGTTGTGTGGTATCTTAGCAGCTTTAAGTCTTTCATGAACCAGTTCAGATTTCTCGATAGAAGCTGTACCAATAAGTACTGGCTGTCCCTTTTCATGAAGCTCTTGAACTTTTCTTGCTACTGCATCTAGTTTTTCTTTTTCAGTGTTATAGATAAGGTCATTCATATCATTTCGAGCAATAGGTAAATTGGTAGGAATAGAGATGACTTCTAAGTTATAAATCTCTGCAAACTCTGTAGCCTCTGTTTGAGCAGTTCCTGTCATACCTGCTAGTTTTTCGTAAAGTCTAAAATAATTTTGGTAGGTAATTTCTGCTAATGTTTGTGATTCATCTTTTACTTCAACACCCTCTTTTGCTTCTATGGCTTGGTGTAGCCCCTCAGAGAAACGACGCCCCTCACTTAGACGACCTGTAAATTCATCAACAATAATAATTTCACCATTTTGAACAACATAGTCAATATCTTTTACAAAAATGTATTGAGCTTTCATCGCTTGGTCTAGGTGATGAGAGAGTGAAGCATTTTCAAGACTATAGAGGTTTTCTACACCAAACAGGTCTTGTGCTTTCTGTAGACCATCTTCTGTCATGATGACTTGACGGTTTTTTTCATCTACATAAAAATCACCTGTTGTCTCTTCAGGTTCACCTGCTTTGGTCTCTTTCTTCTCACCTTTTATCATCTGCAGAGCTATCTCATTGGCTTTCTCATAGTGATACTCATCACGTTGAACAGGTCCAGAGATAATCAGTGGCGTTCTAGCTTCATCAATCAAAATAGAGTCAACTTCATCAATAATAGCGTAGAAGTGTTCACGTTGAACTTTCTCTTCTGCTTTTGTTTTCATATTGTCACGTAGGTAGTCAAATCCATATTCGTTATTTGTACCATAGGTGATATCACAGTCATATTGAGCTTTTTTTGTTACTTCATCATATATCTCATCAGTTAAACAACCAACCGAGTATCCTAAGAAGTTGTAGAGTTTTCCCATCTCATCAGCATCTCTTTTGGCAAGGTAGTCGTTTACGGTGACAATGTGTACCCCTTTACCCATCATGGCATTAAGTGCAACAGCGAGTGTTGCTACCAAAGTTTTACCTTCACCTGTTTTCATCTCAGCAATAGAGTTGTCATGAAGAACCATCCCCCCTACAAGCTGAACATCGAAGTGACGCATATTAAGGACACGTCTACTCGCTTCTCTAGTAATGGCAAATGAGTCATCTAAAACATCATCTAGTGATTTTTCTTGGGATTGAACAGAAGCTTTTAGTGCATTAAATGCAGCTTTTAATTCATCATCTGAAAGTTTTTTGTATTGTTCTTCTAGTTTATTAATTTTTTGAGCTCTTTTTAAGTAGCCTTTTACGATTCTATCATTTTTAGAACCAAATATCATCTTTAGCATTATAGTTATAACCTAGTATTAAAATTGTGATTATTTTATCTAAAATTTGATTAGTGAGCTATTAAATAGTGTTAAATCCCCAATACTAACAGAGCATCTCTATAAATTGGTTCGTCTATAAAACCATACTTCATATCCATAAACCCATTTTCACCATTTTTAGCAGATTCTTCAAAAACACGTTTTATATGGTTCGCTCTTGCTATGGCTTCATTTTCTATGGAAAAAACTTCATTGGCTATTTTTACCTGAAGAGGACCCATACAAGCTTTGGTACGAAAGCCCATTTTCTTTTCTAGCTCACACCATTTTCTAAAATCTTCGACATTATTGTACTCTTGAAACATAAAAGAGATAGGGGTTAGTCCAGCTGTTTTTGCATCAATTAAAAATTTACTTAAAATATAATGAATAGTGGGATTATCATGAGTCAGAAGTGATTGTGGTAGTCCCAGTGAAGTTAAGAGGTCAAGTATGCCTATGTTTGCAGTTGTAAATCTTTTTATCCCTCCAAAGGTAGCCAAGTTTTGAAATGCCTCTTTTGTCTCTAGTGAGATATGTATCTCTTTTTCACTGTTAAGTAATCTGTCAATTTCTAAAATCTCCTCTTTTGTTTTAATCTTTGCTACTCGGATAGCATCAAAAGAGAAGCTGTTTAAAAAATCTATCTCTTCTCTCCCCCCTTCATCTATAGGGTTTGTACGAACAATAATAAAACTTTTAGACGCTTTCAGATGAGAAAGAAATAGGGCGATATTATAAAGAGCCTCCTTTTTACGAGAAGGGGAAATGGCATCTTCTAAATTAAGTGTAATCATATCGGCATCTAAATTATCTATACGGTTTAAATGTTTAAGTTTTAGGGGGTTTAGCATCATGTTTGAACGGAAAAATACTTTGTTACTAGGGGATTTTGTTTCTTTTCCTAAATGCTTTAAACGCTCTTCTATATTTATTTTTTCAATGAACTCTAGTGTATTAAATATCATTATTTTCCCCTTATTAATATAATCGCTCTTTAAACTAAAACAGAGTATTATATCACAATATATAATAATTTAGAATAGGAAAATTATCTTATTTTTAGAAGGAAGAAAATGACAGAGCATCTATTTGAATATATCTCTATTATTATATTACTGTCAAGTGTTGGTCTATATCTAGCTCGTCATAAAATTAAAAGCTATTTTAAATCACCCTCTATTCAAATCTCTCAAGCATCATTTGGAAAGAGAGTTCAAAATGGGTATATCACTCTACTTAATCTATCCTATCATAATAGTGATAAAGAGGATTTAGAAAGAGAGATTCGAGATATTTCTATCCAAAGAGGAGATGGTCGATATGTAGGTGGATATAGTAAAAAAGCAAATGAGTTTGATGCAAAGTCTTTTGTTTTGGACTATTTTTATGAAATACTCAACTATACAGATAGTAAAAATGAAAATTTTATATTTAGTGTTGATTCTAGTTTCAATATAGAAGAATTAAATTATAAGTTACAGGTGTCACTTGCTAGTATATCTAAAAATATAGAGTTGCCTTATTTATCAAATATAGATATAGAAAGCACTATGTTGATGTATAAAGAGAAGTTAAATCAAGAGAATATTCAAATGACTTTTGTTTCAGATGGTTCGGATACATACTATTTTGTTCTTCATCCTTTATCAAAAGAGAAAGATGTTATTAAAGCCATAGGTGATATAGGTCTTGATCGAATAGTATTAAATTAATCTTTAAGTCATCTTTTTTATGATATTTTCATATTTTTTCATATACAATAACATACTAAAAAGTATAAGGAAAACAATGAACAAACTACTTACGTCAACACTTATTTTAACACTCCCTTTAGTACTTGTGGCAAAGAAGCCCCATGTTTATAAGGAAGCCACTAAAGAGTGTCCTGCATTTAATAATATGAAACATAGCTCAAATAGCAATAACATTAAGCTAAAAGTCGGGAAGAAATATAGAATTTTACAGAAGAACAAAGGGCAAATTTTAACGCTTATAGATGGTCAAAGAGTTGCTCAACGTTGGGTAGATGAGTCTTGTTTTAACGATAGTAGTAGAGCTCTTAAAGAGCCAAAAAAAGTTGCTACTCAAACAACAGCTAGTTTATCAGAGACTGTGAAAAATTCAAGCATAGGTAAGAAAAAAACAGAATCTTTATCAAAATCTACCTCAAAACAAAATCTTTTAGCTCTCTCTTGGCAAAATGCTTTTTGTCAAACGCATCAATATAAAAAAGAGTGTAAATCTATGAGTATAAAAGATTTTGGAGCAACACATTTTGTTCTTCATGGTCTTTGGCCTCAACCACGCAACAATCAATACTGTAATGTGAGTAAAAGAGAGATTGGTAAAGATAAAAATAAACAATGGAATAAACTCAATAAGTTGGATTTAAATGAAACAGTACGTAGCAAACTCTCTAAATTTATGCCAGGTTATAGCTCAAACTTACATAAGCATGAGTGGGTGAAACATGGAACATGCTATGGTACAACAGCCAACGAGTACTATAATGATGCAATGATACTTTTAACACAAGTTAATGCGTCAGCTTTACAGAAATATTTTAAACTAAATATTGGTAAGACAATCCGACTAAAAGAGGTTCGTCAAGTAGTAGATAAAGCATTTGGAAAAGGTGCTGGAGAGCATGTAACGATGAACTGTAATAGAGGTCTTATAACGGAGTTATGGTTCCACATAGGTAATGGTGCAGATGACTTAGCAGGACTCCTTAAAAAAGGAGAAACTCCTAAGAGTCGTTGTCATAAGGGACGTGTTGACCCTGTAGGATATTAAATTTCAATGCCTCTTACTTTTATACATAGTAAGGGGTATTATACTTCCAAGAAAAGTAATCTTTCAATTCCTCTTTTTCAACTTTTATTCTCTGCAAGAATGATGGGTTCCATAATTTGATACTAGAAAATGTTAACGGGGTATGGTTAGTACTTGACTTGTCTTGTTTATCTATAAAAAGTTCTTTTGTGTTGATTTTAGATGGGATTTTGGAATACAAGTTTGAATAAACACAAACATGTACTCCTTTGTTATCAACCTTTAATACTTTAAAAATACCAAATTTACCTTTATTAGGCATACTGTATAGCTCACCAGCTTTATATCTTTGTGGTTGGAAACTTGAAGAGATTTTTTTTAATAGTTTTCTGAACATAATTTGTTACTTTCCTATAATTAGTTTAAAAAAATTATTATAGGAAAAAGAGATTCCAATATCAATATAAAAAAATATGTAATTTTATTTTTAAGTTATGCCTCTTGGGTAACTTTTTTTACATGTGTACGGAATGTAGTTAAAGAGATGATTTTTAACTCTATATCACGTCCATGTTCACGCTCACAGTTAGAGATAACAGAGTGAAAGAAATTAACATCGGTATCTTTAGAACATATTAGGGTGTCTACCCCATTATCAAGGGCATCAAGTAGAGCTTTTCCTGCTTTTTTATAGGCTAATTCACTGTATGAACTGAGAAGACTTTGTCCAGCTTTTTTAGTAGACATAGAAAAGTCAATAAAGTTTATATTATTGGCTTTTACTTCTTTTTTTACCTTCTCTTTAATTTCATTTGAGTTTTTATCTCCCAAATATAGAGCAACATTTGTACCCTCTAAACTCCCTTCTATCTTATGACTCTTTTTTCTTAAAGTTAACTCTGATATTTTATCTATGAATAATTTACGTTCTTTAAGGTTTAACATGGCTTTTAATTCATTGATTTTCTCACCATGGTCTTCACCTTGAAAGATATTGTTTTCATATTCACAACATCTTATACCATTAAATTTATCGTTAATAATTGCTAAAATTTCATCTTTATATTCTGAGCCATCTTCTACAATCATCTTATGAGCCAAAAGTAAAATAGCATCACCAATATACTCATGGTTATAGTTAAAGGCTTCAGAAGCATAGTGAACAGGGTAGAGTGTTAAGTAGTAAGCTAAATCTTCTTTACTTGTATTATGTCCTGAAAACAGGGTTCTATATTGATGTAAAAAGTCACTATTATTCAGTATTAATCCATTATTAGAACGGTAGGCTAAAGCAGGTTCAATCGTAAGTTCATTTCCTAACTCTTTAACAACATCAGATACTTTTTCTTCTCCTGTAACCATGAGTTGGTTTACTCTAAAAAGCAGGTCTTTATCTGGGTATGAAAAATCAGAGTTTTTCTTCTTGATGAGTTTAAGAATATCTACGAGTTTTGTATTATTATCGACTGTAAATGAAAAATTCTTGTAGTAAGGGAGGTAGTCAGTTTTCGAGTTAAAGAAAAAAGCTTTAATATCTATCTCTAATAAGTTTTTAAATGGCATGGTCAGATACTCCTAACAAATATAATAGTACTAATATATCCACCTTATGGTTAAAATAGAGAATATGAAAGGAAAAATTATTCGCAAAAGTTTTTATATGTGTAATATAAAAGTTAAACACTTCTACATTTAGTTTTAAATGCTAAAATAAATTTTATATTTAATACTTTATATTAGGAACGAAAATGACCATATACGATTTAAAACCAAAATTTCAAGCTCTTTTAAGACCAATAGTTCGGCTTTTAGCCAATAAAGGGGTGACTCCAAACCAAGTAACTATGTTTGCTATGCTTCTCTCCATTTGGGTAGGTGTAATGATTATTTTAACTCATGGAGCCAAGGTGATTCTTCTATTTGTTCCCATTTTTATGTTTGTGCGTATGGCACTCAATGCCATTGATGGACTTTTAGCCAAAGAGCATAACATGAAGACCAAACGGGGTGCGATGTTTAATGAAATGAGTGATGTTATTGCTGATGTAGCTCTTTTTTTACCCTTTGCATTTATATCAGGGATGAACCCTATTTTAGTAGTACTTTTTACCATTATAGGTATTTTAAATGAGATGGCAGGGGTTGTTGCTCAAACACTCAATGGTGAACGCCGATATGATGGACCAATGGGTAAGAGTGACCGTGTTTTTGTGATGGGACTTATGGCTTTACTTCTTGGTTTAGGTCTTCAAGTCGATATTTGGGCAGATGTATTGTTAGAAGTATCTATCTTTTTAGGTGTAGTATCAACCTATAATCGAGCGATGAAAGGTTCCATCTAATGAGTGCTTCAACGCTAACTCTCTATCTGCTAATGGCTATTTTGTCCGTTGCTACGGTAATAATTTATTTTGAGTTTTCAACAAAAGAGCTAAAAGAGAGGGTCAATTCATGGTGGTATATTTTAGTTTTCTTTAGCGTTGGTATTATGCTAAATACTACACTTGCCATGTTCTTCTTTGGCTTTTTGAGCTTTTTGGCACTTAAGGAGTATTTTACCCTTATTCCCTCACGCTTAACCGACCGACGTGTCATGTTTTATGCCTATTTGGCGATTCCTTTTCAGTACTATTTTGCTGGAATCTCATGGTATGGTATGTTTATTATTTGGATTCCTGTCTACCTCTTTTTACTGCTTCCTTTTAGGCAAGTACTCATAGGTGATACCAAAGGTTTTTTAGAGAACACAGCACGAGTACAATGGGGCTTGATGATGTTTGTTTTTGGTCTAAGCCACTTAGCTTACATGCTGACCTTACCTGAAGTAAATGGAGCCTCTGGAAAAGAGTTGGTACTCTACTTGGTACTGCTTACAGCCTTTAATGACGTACTCCAATACCTCTGGGGAAAGAGCTTTGGAAAGCACAAAATTATCCCAAAAGTTAGCCCAAACAAAACAGTTGAGGGGTTTGTAGGAGCATTTTTTAGCATTATGATTTTGGCATTTCTATTTTCTTACTTAACACCATTTACTTGGTACGAAGCATTGGGTGCAGGGGTAATCATTTCAGCCTTTGGTTTTGTAGGTGACGTGGTCATCTCGATGATAAAACGAGATATTGGTGTAAAAGACTCAGGTAATCTCATTCCAGGGCATGGTGGAGTGTTAGACAGGGTCGACAGCTTGGTCTATACGGCTCCTCTGTTTTTTCATTATGTTTATTGTTTGTATTATTAAGTTATAAATTATATTATTATAATCTATCTTATAATAAGGAAGATTATAATGTTCCCTCATTTTACAAATCTAGTTTTTAAATTCTCATTTGGGTAACAAAAATATAATAAAATTATTTACTCCAATATCGATGAAAGCATGATAAACATAGCTCTTATTTGGTGCTTAGTAAAGAGGATTATTTGGGTGTGTAATCAACCGTAGGGTGCGATTGCTATCGCAGCACAAAACTAAACTAAGGCAATAAAAAATACGAGTTATGATATAATCGTAAATAAAACCAATGGAGGTATATTATGAATATGCAAACCATACAACTAAATATTAGCAATGATATTTTCGATAAGGTAATGTCATTTTTAGAGATTTTACCTAAAAATAAAATCGTTATAGTTCGAGATAATAACTCTAAAAAGCCTCAAAGTAAAAAAGAGTCATTAGGAGATTTTTTTCAATCTTCTCCATTAGTTGGGCTTGATTTGAGTAGAAGCTCAGAGGTCTATCAAGGTAGGATAGAGTTTTGAAATATTTGCTAGATACCAATATAATCTCTGAATTTGTTTCTAAAAAGCCAAATCAAAAAGTTTTAGATTATGTAAATTCGCTTGATGAAAACGATGTGTATCTCTCTGTGATTACTATTGGAGAGATTCGTTTTGGGATTGAAAAATTGGATGAAGAACAGCAATTTAAAAAAATCAAAATATTATCAGATTGGTTGGATAATGACCTTATGCAACGCTTTGAGGGTCGTATAGTTGATATTGATAAACAGACCATGCTACAATGGGGAGAGATAAATGGACAACTTCAAAAGATAGGAAGACCAATGCCTATTATGGACTCTTTGATTGCTTCAACTTGTGTGGCAAATGGGTTTGTTTTGATTACAAGAAATACTAAGGATTTTTATAGTTTTGAGATGGAGATGATTAATCCGTTTTAGTATTTGATTCTTGTATTAGTATCTCAATAAATTTCCCGTAGGGTGCTGTTTTCAACGCACCATTAATGTAAATCTGCATAAAATAAACTTTCGCCGAAAGGCTTAAAATCTTCGCTATAATATATTTAACAATTTGAGGCATCCTTCATAGGTAGTTTACACTTTTGCATATTGAGTGTTTTAGGGGTATGGATTTTAGTCCATGAATTAGACAACAGCGACTAAAGTCACTGCCCCTAAAATGTAAACTACTTTTAGCTAGTTATGAAGGATGCCCAATTTGGAATCTATTTTCAAGTATAATCTCTCATGATAAATCAAGAACGTAAACAACGTATAGAAGAAATTTTAATGCAAAAACAACCAACCTTACAAGTGATGCTGGACAACGTCTCAAATTCTCAAAATATCTCTGCTATTATTCGCTCTTGTGATGGAGTGGGGGTTTTGAACTTGTATTATAGTACAGTAGACAACTTAGATTTGCGTATACATAAGACCATTACTCAGGGGACGCATCGTTGGATTAACCGTGAACGGGTTGAGTTTGATGATAGAGTTGATTTTTTGAAGAAGAAGAAAGAAGAGGGCTTTCAAGTGGTGGTTACCCATCTTGGTGAAGAGTTTGTTTCCTTTTCTAAGGTGGACTATAGTAAACCTACCATGTTGGTGATGGGAAATGAACATGAAGGCATAAGTGAAGAAGTGTTGGCTGTGGCTGATGTGAACATTATTATACCCATGAGAGGCATGGCTCAAAGTTTAAATGTCTCTGTGGCTACTGCCTTGATACTTTACGAAGCAGGGCGACAACGTGATGAAGCTAAGATGTATGATGAAGCTCAAATTTCAATAGAGCATAGAGAAAAAATTATGGAAGATTGGATTTATAGGGATGTGATACGGAATCGGAGTAAGGGGAGAATTTTTTATTAAAAATGTGTGTGGATTTGATAATCCACACAATAAAAATTAATGTCTATTAGCATTATAAATAGGCATTACTTTTGGAAGTAATGATTTGATTTTTTGAATACGGTTGGCAGGTGCAGGGTGAGTCGATAGGTACTCTGGTGGTGTTCGTCCATCTTTAGCAAATTTTTCCCAAAAAGTTAAGGCTGATTGTGGATTGTACCCAGCTTTTGCCATAAGCACTAAACCAATATGGTCAGCTTCATACTCTTGTGTTCGTGAGTGAGGTAGGGCGATTCCTAGTTGAGTACCTATACCAAATGCCTGCATAACAGCTGCTGTATTTTGTGGGTTACCACGTCCTTGCATAACTGAAGCTAAAACTTGACCTCCCATTTGAGTAAGTTGTGAATTACTCATACGTTCAGCTCCATGTCTTGCTAAGGCATGACCAATCTCATGACCCATAACAGCTGCTAATTCAGCATCGTTTGCTGCATATTTAAAGAGTCCTGTATAGACAAATACTTTTCCTCCAGGGAGACAAAAAGCATTGGCTTGTTCATCATCTTCAATGACAAAAAATTCCCAAGTAAAGCTCTTAGCTATAGGATATTGATTTGTTGCAACGGTTGCAATACGTTTTCCTATACGCTGAACCATGGCATTTTTTTGTGGGTCTGAGCTTACTTTCTCTTTTTTTAGAATCTCCTGAGCACTTTGGAATCCTAACTGTAACTCTTGACTAGGGTTAATCATGATGAGTTGATTTCTACCTGTTATGGGTGCTTTAGAACATCCTATGAATAAAAGTGCTAAAATAGCACTCAATATTATTTTTTTAAAAGTTTTTGACATGATTCTCCTTCATTTGTAATAGAATCATTATATCAAAGATAATTAAAAATAAAAAGAGGAGAGTATATGTTTAACATTGTCTTAGTAGAACCACAAATACCACCAAATACAGGAACCATAGGTCGCTTATGTGTAAATTTAGATGCAACTTTACACCTTATAAAACCATTGGGTTTTGATATAGATGATAAAGCAGTAACTCGTGCAGGTCTTGATTATTGGAAAGATTTAGACTTAATAATTTGGGAGAGTTTTGATGAGTTTTTAGAAGCACATCCTATTGATGAACATTGTCACTTGGCAACAACAAAAACAGATAAACTTTACTTTGACGCAGCATTTAAAAAAGGAGACTATATTCTTTTTGGTTCAGAAACTAAAGGTATACGGGAAGATATTTTATTGGAAAATAAAGAGCAGTGTATTACTATTCCTATGGGAGGTAAAGGACGTAGTTTAAACTTGGGTGTTGCTGTTGGAGTAGTCACTTATGAAGCATTGCGTCAAAACTATGATGGCTTTGAGAAGATTACCATTCCCAATACATTGGAGGAGGCATAATGGCTATAGGAGATATATTATATATTATGGCAGCACTACTTTTTTCTTATATGACATTTGTGATTATCAGAGGTAATTTTCAGCGTAAGTTTGATGAGGAAGGTAATCGTTTAGATTTAAAAGATAAAGATAAAGATAAAAAAGAGTAGTTCTCTTTTTTATCCAAACATTCGTTTAAAAGCACTAAGTAGAGTAGCAATAATACCCTTAGGCTTGATAAGCTCTTCTATAAATTCGTTATAGGTAAGATTATGCTCTTCTAAAAAGGCTTCAAGGTAGGCTAGTGACTTCTCCATACCATGTTTCTTTTCTATAGCCAACATGGTTTCATATAACTCTTCTGTTGTATCTATGACATCTTGAGGAGCAGCACGTCTAAATGCAGTTAATGCGACTACTTCACCTTTTAGATTAAACTTAGGTTCTAGGTCTGCTATGACCCAATAATACTCTCCACTTTTTGCTAAGTTTTTAATAACACCAGAGATAGGTTGTCCTGATAGAAGTGCTTGCCATACAATAAAAAAGACAGCTCTAGGCATATCAGGATGTCTTAAAATATTATGAGGAGCACCAATAAGTTCAGCTTCATTATAGCCTGATACCTCTGAGAAGTTTTTATTGATAAAGATAATATTACCCTTAAGGTCTGTTTTACTTACAATAAACTTTTTTTTGGAAAACTTAATCTCTTTATCTAATACTATTGGTCTATAAAACATTTAATTATCCTTTTCTGTAAAAACTCTTTATATTTTATTTTAACAAAATAATCTAAGGATAACATAAAAATATATAAAATTATAAAATAGATAATATATTTAATATAAAAGTAAGAAGTTTATAACTTTTACTTTTATAGTTTATAACTTATTTTCTATTTTTACCAGCAATAATAAATCGTAAAGCATTAAGTTTAATAAACCCTTCAGCATCTGATTGGTCATAAACATCATCTTCTTCAAATGTTGAGTGTGCCTCTGAAAAGAGTGACTTTTCTGATTCACGACCAACCACCATAACATTACCTTTGTAGAGTTTTAATTTTACAGTTCCCTCTACATGCTCTTGAGTTTTGTCAATAGCGGCTTGAAGCATCTCACGCTCAGGGGACCACCAGTAACCATTGTAGATAAGTTTTGCATAGCGTGGCATAAGTTCATCTTTTAGGTGTGCTGCTTCACGGTCAAGAGTAATAGACTCAATAGCTCTATGTGCTTTTAGCATAATGGTTCCACCTGGAGTTTCGTAACAACCACGTGCTTTCATTCCAACGTATCGGTTTTCAACAATGTCAATACGTCCAATTCCATGTTTGTTACCATACTCGTTAAGTTTGGTTAAAATAGTCGCTGGAGTCATTGCTTCACCATTAATAGCAATAGGGTCACCATTTTTGTAATCTATGGTAATATACTCTGCTTGGTCTGGTGCCTTTTCAGGGCTTGTTGTCCAGAGCCACATATCTTCTTCTGGCTCTTTGCTTGGGTCTTCTAAAACAAGACCTTCGTAAGAGATGTGAAGCAAGTTTGCATCCATAGAGTATGGAGAAGATTGACCTTGCTTTTTCTCTATTTTGATACCATGAGCCTCAGCATAAGCCAAAAGTTTTTCACGAGAGTTCAAGTCCCACTCTCTCCATGGTGCAATAACAGTGATGTCCGAGTTAAGTCCAAGGTAGCCAAGCTCAAAACGCACTTGGTCATTCCCTTTTCCTGTTGCTCCGTGACTTACGGCATCAGCACCAGTTTGTGCTGCAATTTCAATTTGCTTTTTTGCAATAAGTGGTCTAGCAATAGAAGTTCCAAGTAGGTACTCACCCTCATAGATAGTATTTGCTCTAAACATAGGAAAGACGAAATCTTTTACAAACTCTTCACGTAAATCTAATATAAAAATATTTTCAGGTTTAATTCCCATTGCTAAAGCTTTTTCTCTAGCTGGTTCAACCTCTTCACCTTGACCAAGGTCTGCTGTAAACGTTACCACTTCACAGTTATATTCATCTTGTAGCCACTTTAAAATAATACTGGTATCAAGCCCACCAGAATATGCTAAGACTGCTTTTTTAATCTCTTTCTTTGCCATAAATAAACCTTTAATTAACGGGATAAAATTTTGTGGGATTTTATCACATTATATGTTAATTATAAGTCTATTGGGCTTTTTTAATATTTTTTAAATGCTCTTTATAGGAGTCGGTAAAATCATGTACTCCAGATTTATTTCTCATAAAATATAGGTAGTTTGTTTTTTTAGGTTCTAGTGTTGCTTTTATAGCATCAAGAGAGACAGCACAGACAGGGTAGGGAGGTAGACCAATATTAGCATAGGTGTTAAACTTGCTTGTGTCCTCTTTTATCCGTTTAGGTGTTACTTTAACATGTGAGTATTTACCATAATTTAGTGTTCCATCCATCTGTAGTGCCATTTTTTTCTTTAACCTATTAAAAATAACAGAAGCGATTACTGGCATCTCCTCTTTGTTGGCAGCCTCTTTTTGTACTATAGAGGCAATGGTTAATATTTTGTTCCACTCTTTTTTATCATATTTTTTGAGATGCTTTTTAGCTAACTCTTCATACTTTTTGTTACTCTGTTCTATTAAAGTTTTTATGAGTTGTGTCTCATTAGAATCTGTAGGAATATGGTATGTTTCAGGGATGATTCCTGATTCATTGTAGTCAGAAAATTCCTTATAACTTCTTTTTAACTCTTTTATATCAAAGTTGTGCTTATTTGCAATCTCTTCCAAAAATATAGGAAGTGTCTCCCCTGGAATAAGTGTTATAACCTTTATAGCTTCTTTTGCATCGGTTAATTTTTTTAAAAACTCAATACGGGGCATACTCTCTTCACCTATAATGAGTGTACCACTTTTAGGTTGACCTTCAATGGCATAAGCTAAAAGATAGGTATCAATAGTGTTTAACTCATAACCCTCTTTTTTTAAGTGTTCTATGGTGTTGGTGATACTACCTTTTGGTAAAGTAACAGTTTGAGTAGTTTTTAGAGGAGTATATGCATATATTATAATAGCAATCACTGTGGTAAGTGCTAAGATAAGCATCACTCTTATAAGGTTGTAAAATGTGTTTAAAATTTTCATTGTTGGGATTATACTCCTTAGAGACTAAATAGACTCTTATATTTATTTAATAATGTTTTTTTGAATGTTTTGTACAAGTTTTAAATAGGCTTTTTCCATAGAGTGCATCATGTCTTTTAAGCTACCATCTGTTTTTACAGCTGTTTGAAAACGTTCTGTTTTTATTGTATTACTTGGTAAATCATGTATTTTATAGTTTGCCTTTAAGATGACATTGTTATTGAAAGCAATAAATTTTTTAATACGAATAGAAATTCTTTTTTTACTCTTTCCCCCACTCTCCCAAGGGTATAAGTGTACATTTGGATTGTCCATACTCTGTTGAAGATAGTCTATAAGTACGTTGGTTAAACGTTCTTTCATAGGAGTAAGCCAGTGTGCGTTGTCTATAATCTCAATATTATAAGGACTCGTCTGTCGTACCAGTTTAAACTCTTCTAAGTACTTTGGAACAATAACAGTAACCACATCTATGGGTTCTTTATAGCTTTGCGTTACTTCTATTTCAATATTGTCCCCTAGAGTATAGTAGTGTTTAGCACCACATCCCGTTGTCAGTAGCAGAAAAGATAAAGCGGTTAATAGTGGTTTCAGTAAAGGTCTCATTATTCATCTCCTAATAGTAATGCATTTGTTTTTCTCTCAAGTTTATGACTTATGGCTCCCATTGATTCAGCCATTTGTGTTACTTCTTTTAGTGTGATGGAGAGTTCCGAAGCAAATATGGAGTCTGCGTTATAATCTTTACTAAGTTTTTGAATCTCTTCTAATGTAGTGCTGAGTTGATTTAAGGTTCCCTCTATATCTTGTGGCAGTGTTTGTAGTGCATCTTGTTCTGTAAGTTTATTTAAGTTTTTAACTGTAGTATCAAAATGATTAATGGTTTTTCGTAAATCTTTTAAAAGATTATTTACAGGCTTTTTGTTTTGGTCTAAAAGTTCTGTCGCAGAAGAGAGTAGTTTCTCTAGTTCAAGATTCTCTAGTTTTACAAGTACTTTTTCTACCTCGTTAAGAATATTTGACCCTTCTGCTGTTTTTATAGTAGGAAATATGCTAAAGTTATTATCTACTAAAAGTTCATTATTTTCATCTTTATTAAAGACTAAGTCAATAAATTGAGAACCAACCATAGGTATGTTAGAGTTAAGTTGAGCTTTGAGTCCATTTCGAACCAGCTCTTCTATCATTTTAGAACCTTCTATTTGGCTTGATTTCCCTGTAAATGCTTTGGTATGAACAATGGCATATACATCAGATTTGATACTTTGATTATTTTCATCAAAACTACTGTCAATATCGGTTACATAGCCAACTTGGAATCCATTAAACTCTACTGGTGAGCCAATTTCAAGTCTGTTGATACTGTTTTTAAAGTTGAACTTATAGATTTTGTTGTCCATACCTGTCATGAGGTGTTTCTCTTTCATCTCAGATAAGTTTTTATAGAGAGGAAAAACTTTCTCTTGTGCAATGGTGTTGTTTTTATCTGAATGAATGGTTTGTACAGGAGTATAGATAGAAATTCCACCATGTACAATTTGTGAAATAGAAGCGATACTCATATCTACTTTACCTTGAGAGAAGTCTATGCTTACTGCACTGTTAGCATAAAATTGACTTTTTTTATTAACATATTTACTGTACTCTTTTTTAACAAAAATAGTAAAATTAATCTGTTTACCATTGGGTGCAATACCTACACGTTCAACACGTCCAACTTTAATCATACGGTAGTAGACATTTGAGCCTTCGGTAATATTATAGGAGTTAGGAGCTGCAAGAAGGTAGTATTCACCATTGGCTGTTTGGTCAATATAGGGTTTCTCTAAACCTACAAATTTTTTCTTTGTCTCCTCTTCTTTAACCCCATATAGCTCAATATAAGAGCCTGAAACTAAAGTATCGAGACCTGAAATACCATGTGAACCTACATCTGGGTGGACAATCCAAAACTTTGCTTTATCATTTAAGTAAGGGTTTACCTCTTTGTTCATTTTGGCTTGAACTATAACACCTTTCCCATCTTTAGAGAGTGAAATTTTAGTTACCATACCAATGGTTACATCACGTAATTTAATTTGACTTTGGTTTGCTATAAGTCCTGCATTGGACTCAAATGATATCTCAATAGTAGAACCCAGTTTTGCATAGTATTGAAAAGCCAACCATAAAGCGATAATCATGGCTAAAAAAGGTACCAACCAGATAGTAGTTAAAACCTGAACACTCTTTGATTCTCTTACTTTAGGTGCGTTATATTTTTTCATTAAACCTCTTTATTATTAGTCTGGTATCAAATGACAATGCAGAGAGCATGGTAAAAAAGACCATGAGTGCAAAAGCAGTTGCCCCTATACCTGGATATATTTTTATTCCAGAAAAATGGATAAGTACAGAGAGTATAAGTACTACAAAGACATCTATCATTGACCATGGTCCTATGGCTTCTGTAATGTAAAAAAGTTTATGTTTGTCAACTTTTGATGATTTAACATTATACTTACTTGATAATAGTAAATAGATTATAAATATAAATTTTAATATAGGAACAAAAACAGAAGCGACTAAAATAATAATAGCAATAGGGTATGAGCCATGCTCCCAAAGATGCAAAATACCACCTATGATGGTACTTTCAGTCACTATACCAAACTGTTTACTTATGAGTATGGGGTAGATGTTTGCAGGAATATAGAGAATAATAGCTGTGATTAAAAAAGCCAATGTTTTTTGAAAAGAGATATTTCTTGGTTGATGTATTTTTGTTTGACAACGTCTACACTCTATATTTTTTTTATCATCATAGTTAACAGCTTCACAGATATGACAACGGGTAAAACGCCTTCTTTTTCTAAGCATTATTGGTTCCATAAATTTTGTCATGATGTTCCCAAAGCTCATAAAAACTAATGTTTTTTGTAATGATGGCATCTAAAAACAGTGTAAATATAAAAGCAGCAAAAGAGACCCCCAGTTCTATCTGTGCAACATCAAAAAGTTTAACCATGGCAACTAAAAGGGAGATAAAAAATATATCAACCATGCTCCATGGTCTAATATGGGCTAGAAGAATGAGTAGTCGTCTTACAAGGTATTCAGCTTTACCTAGTTTCATATAGAGAAGTAGAAAAAACATAGAGATTAAAATAACAAAAGGAAAAATAACTATAAGAAAAAGAAGCATAATACCTACTATATACTGTTTATGTTCAACGATAACAACAAAAAGTGAGCTTAGGTTCAGACTCTGCTCCAAGCCGTTAATATTTATAGTAACAATGGTAAATTGAAAAGCAACAATTAGTGAAATAAACGCTGTTATTACCAAGGCTAAAGTTTTGTCTATCATATATTTATCATTTTGATATAGCACGATGTTGCATTGAGTGCAGAGAGCTTTTTTCCCTTCTTCAAGAGGAACTTTTTCATGTAAGGTATGACACTTATGACAGATGATGAGGTTATCGAGTTCACTATTTTTCATACTAAAAAGGCAACTCCTCATTGGTTATATAGGCTTGACCCAGTTGGGTATAGTATGCTACTACACGTTGGTCTACATTGACCATTCGTCTTAAATACCCTGTTAAGTCTCCACGGTTAAAGTCAAGTCGTAAGTTTTTAGGGTTAATGGCTCGTGAGATGGCTACATAAAACTGACTTGGTGCAAAAATATTGTCAACATTACAGACCAAGTTGTCTATACTCATTCCTTGACTTTTGTGAATGGTTACAGCGTAGGCAAGTTTTAGGGGAAACTGTGAGATGGTTGCTAGTTTTACATTTTTGATTTTTCCATTTTCATCGCTTTGTATCTCTAACAGGTCAAAGTCATGCCGTTCTACTCGTACATATATCTCCTCTTTTTCTACTACAATGTACTCATCTTCTATACGTTGTATTATGCCTCGTTCACCATTGGCATATTTGCCCCATTTGTTTATGGTAAAGAGTACAGGAACACCAACCTTTAGAGTAAGTTGTTCTTCTATTGGTAACATCTTTTTCCATGAAGCTAAACGTTTCTCATGGACTCTACCTTGATGCTCTTCATAGGTAGCAAACAGTAGGTGTTCTTCTGCATCAACAGCCTCTAGCTTATTTTTGTTTGTAGCGTTAACCTCTGCATTACGACCAAAAAGAAAGGTTGGATTCTCTTCTTTTATGTATGTATTGGTAAGGCGTAACATATAGTTGATCACTTCATGGTCACACTCTCCTACACGTACCTTATGGAGTATGTGGGTAAATTCTGCATCAGAAGTTCTTTTCATCTCTGTAAGTTCTATAACCACAGGGGCAAAGCTTCTCCACGCATCGGACTCAAAGGCGTAGAGTTTCTCTCCAAATATATCTGGGCTATTTTGTCCAAACTTCTGTACAGGAGGAAGCTGAAAAAAGTCCCCTACAAATAGCAGTTTACCCAAGTAGCCCATAGAGCTTAAACGGTAGCTTATCATCTCCATCATGTTAGAAGAGACCATAGAGATTTCATCTATGATGATGAGGTCAGTTGCTTTTAAAATCTTTTTGAGTTCAGATAGCCGTGAGCGTGAACGTTTGTCATTTTGGTCAAGCTCTTCAAAGTTTGAAGAGATTCCAAATGCAAAAAAACTGTGAATGGTATACCCACCAATGTTTACAGCACTTACCCCCGTAGAACCTAAAGCAACTACCTGTTCATCTGTTTGCGAACGATAAAGCCTTATGATTTCAGTTGTAGTATAACTTTTACCTACACCAGCTCCACCAGTTAGAAAAACATTGTTACTTTTTAAGTGTTTTAAGACTAAATCGACATCGCTCACGAAAACCCTTGATTTTTTATCTTATTTTACTATAATATAGTAATAGACTTCTTGTATGAGCCTATAAATTGTCTATATTATTTATTGCACATCATCTTTCATTAAATATCCTCTCGACTTAGCTAAGGCTAGGACTTCGAGTATATTTAATAAAATCTAATGTACACTAAACAATATTTACAAAATATAGGCTCATACAAGAAGTCTAAGAATAATTCAAAAGGATTGATAAGATTAAAACGCAATTTCAAAACTTCTTTCAACATTTTGGCTACTTAGAGCTGGAACAGGCATTTGAATATTTCGCAGTTTTCGGAGGAATGGAAGAGGCTTTAGAGCTTGATTTCTTTGATGATTTAGAATCCATAATTCGTTTTAATTTTGTAGAAAAATATAAAGTTCTAAACGAACTTATCTCCCCATCATACATCATAGAAGAACCATACCGTTGGCTTTTGGTCTCCATAGCACGTGGTGATGGTCGTCTCTCTAATGTGTTTAGAAAAGCAAGAGTTGGTGATAGTTTAGGTTTACGACTTCTTGACGAGTTAAAAGAGTTGGGCATTATAGAGTTTGAAGAGTCCCGAGAAGCCCCACTAAAAAAACACCCAAATCAAAAACTAGAAAAGGCATTACGCTCTTATAAAATAGAACCAAAAGTCTACTTTAAAAAGCCTTTTCATCGTTTTTGGTTTGGTTTTGTAGAACCCTATCATAAAGAGTTAAATCGAGGTGACTCCAAGCGTTTTTTTGAGAATTTTGAGAAACACTTTTCACGTCTACACTCATTTGTTTTTGAGCAGTTGTCACAAGAGTTACTTAACTTACACTTTAAAAATCAGTTAACCATCAACGGAAACTACTGGGACAAACACAGTGAGTTTGACATCTGGGCAACCCACAAAGATGGCAGACAGATACTTGGTGAGTGTAAATACACCAGCAGACATGTTTGTAAAAGTGAACTAGGAAAGTTAAAGCACAAAGCAGAAACGTCTGAGTTAGAGATAGATATATTTGCACTCTTCTCTAAAAGTGGATTTTCCAATGAGCTAAAAAATTCTAATGACAAAGATTTGTTACTGTTTGAGTTTGAGGACTTTCGGGCATTGTTGGAGTAGGGTGTAGTCCCTATCTTCATGAGCCTACCTCGACAAAGCACTCTTAAACTAAATTCAAAGTATAATCCTGAAAAATATAATCAAAGGGTTTTTTATGGAAAAAATTGAATTGGTAGGGATGCTTTCAACATTAATGTATGCAGGAATAGGAATAGCTGTTTTCTTTTTAGTTTTGTCACTTATTGAAGTGATGACAAAATATTCAGTTAGCAAAAAAATTGCACAAGAGGGCAACGTAGCTTTGGCGATTGTTTTGGCTTCGATTATTATCGCTTTAGGTCTTATTATCTCGGCTTCAATACACTAAATGGAAAGTAAAACTACTCAAGGAAAAGAGATTGCTCTTCTTTTTGGAACGTTTATTATTGCTATTTGTGGGTTGGTTTATGAGCTTTTAGAAGGGACGCTCTCCTCTTATCTTTTGGGGGATTCGGTCTATCACTTCTCTTTGGTGATTGGGCTTTTTATGTCCTCTATGGGAATTGGTTCATGGCTCTCTCGGTTTTTTGAAGAGAATCTTGAAAAATCATTTATTACGCTACAACTCATCATCGCTATGGTGGGTGGTTTTTCGGCGTTTATTCTCTTTTTTGCTTTTGCTTTTATAGAAAACTATGATGCCTTTTTGTACCTCATCACCATTTTACTTGGGAGTATGTTGGGGATTGAGATACCACTGATTATCCGTATTTTAAAAGAGAGTTTTTCATTAAAAAGTAACATCTCAAACGTCTTTACTTTAGACTACATTGGTGCATTGTTTGCCTCTTTGCTTTTTCCTATGGTTTTAGTGCCACAACTCGGACTCATGCAGACCTCATTTCTTTTTGGATTGTTAAATCTGTTTGTTGCTTCTATGAGTTGGTATATCTTTAGAAGTATTATCTCTAAACGCTATTTGCTCTATATCGCTTTTGTGTTTGTAGCTTTGATATTGGGATTTTTTTACTCAACAAAACTAACAACCATTATAGAGAACAAACTCTACCGAAATAACATTATTTACTCTGAGCAGACGCAATATCAAAAGATTGTTGTGACAGGAAATAGCCATCGAATTCAATTTTATATCAACGGAGCAATTCAGTTTGATAGCATTGATGAACACCGATACCATGAATCTTTAGTTCACCCTGCTATGTTGTCTACACCTAGACATGAGAACATTTTAATTATTGGTGGTGGTGATGGAATGGCTATTAGAGAGGTATTGACCTATACTGATGTGGAGCATGTAACGTTGGTGGACTTAGATAAGGCGATTACAACGCTTTTTACTACACATCCTCTGCTAAGTAAGCTAAATCATTACGCATACCAAGACAAGAGAGTTAATGTAGTCAATCAAGATGCTTGGAAATATATTGAAAATGCCAATACCCTTTATGATGTGATTATTGTTGATTTACCTGACCCAAACAACATCTCACTAAGTCGTCTCTATTCACAGAGTTTTTATAAGTTGCTAAAGTCACAGCTCTCTAAAATGGGAGTTATGGTGACACAGGCGAGTTCTCCTTTGTTTACGCATAAAGCCTACTGGTGTATTAAAAAGAGTATGGAGCATACGGGGCTTTATGTAAAACCTTATCATACTTATATTCCAAGTTTTGGTGAGTGGGGGTTTGTTTTGGCTTCTCATTTTCCTGTTGATTTAAGTAAATTACAACCAACCGATAAGATGAAGTACCTAAACCATGCCAGTCTAACTAGAATGCAACTTTTTGATGCAGATATGAGTGAAGTAGAGGTCAAAGCCAATAAATTGAGTCAACATGCACTGATTAAATACTATGACGAGGGTTGGGTAAAGTGGTATGAAGAGTAAAACTCCCTATTTTGAACTTCATCTTCAAGCGTTCAAGAGAAATCTTGAACGTTTGGAGCATTTGCAACAAGAGCCTAATGTTAAAATTTTACATACCTTAAAAAGTTTTAATGAACCCAGTGCATTGACCTTGATAGGCGAGAGACTTTCAGGTATGAGCATTAGTAGTTTAAAAGAGTTAGCCTTAGCTAACGAGGCAAAGGCTAGGCATATTCACCTCTATGCTCCTGCTTTTAAAGGTGAGGAACTCACTTTAATGCAAGAGCAGGTAGATACTGTTTCATTGAACTCTCTTTCTCAATGGAGAAGATTTTCTTCCGTAACTAAAAGCTCTTTGGGGCTTAGAGTTAATCCAAAGCTCAATCTGCCCATTCCTGACTATTGTAATCCTAATGTTTCCTATTCTCGTTTGGGGGTTGATTATGTGGAGTTTTTAGAGCAGTACAGAGAAAACCCTAAAGAGTTTTCATCTTTAGAGGGCTTACATTTTCATGCTCTTTTTCAAAGCTCTTTTCAAGGATTATGGTTACTTTTAGAACATATAGAGAACAACTATCAAGAGCTTTTACCTCAGCTAAAATGGCTCAACTTAGGAGGAGGGCATAACTTTACAGATGACTCTTATGAAGTGGAGGAGTTTGTTAAAAGAGTTCAAGCCTTTCATAGTCGTTATGAGCATATAGAGCTTATCTTTGAACCAGGGGAGTCGGTGGTTAGCTCTTGTGGTGATTTTGTAACAACAGTTTTAGACATTGTAGAGGTTGCAGGTGAAAAGATGGTTATTTTAGACACCTCAACAGAGACCCATCTGCTCGATGTAGCCATTGTTAACCTAAGAGTTAACGTTGAGGGAACACAGCCTGAGTCTACCCCTTATTTTTACACTTTAACAGGAAACTCTTGTCTGCAAGGAGATTATATTGGAGAGTATTTTTTTCTTGAACCTTTAAAAATTGGTTCTAAGGTTAGGTTTAAAAATATGATGGGTTATAGCATGGTTAAGATGACAGAGTTTAATGGAATGGAGAAAGCAAAGTTTTTAATAGTCGATTCGTAGTGTTAGAAGCAGTAGTAGCTCTCATTCGTATGATAATGGTGGTGGGTATAGTTCTGGGAAGTAATTGAGAAAGATAATGCCTTTAAAATTTTAGATAAATTATATTTTCCTTATAAAAATAATATAATAGTATGATATTATATAAAAGTCAACAGGAGGAAAGTAAAATGAAAAAAACTAAAAACAAAGAACTCTTTACAGTAAAAGACATAGCCGTAGCTTGTCCAGAAAAAATGGTTTGGGATGAGATGGATGTTGTAGGAGAGGGAAAACGACTTTGTGAGGGTTGTGACAAGGTCTTAGTAGATGTAACAGGCTATACCAAAGAAGAGGTAGAAGAACTACAGAAAAAAGACCCTACTATTTGTGTGGCTGTGGGCCATGCATTAATCGCCAGTACACTTAGTTTCTCTTTGTTGTCTGCAGGTGGAGATATAGGTGAAATCAATGCAACGGTTCCGTATGAAGTATATGAAGAAAATGCATTGTCTGAAGATACTGTTATAGTTGAAGCTGTTGGTTCACCTGTACCTCCTCCTGAAGAAGTACCACATGTAGTACTTGGTCTACCTGCACGACCTACATGTAGTACGGGAACCGTAATTTTAAACAATATAAAAAGATTTTTTGGTTTGAAAGCAGATACTAGCTGTTGGGAAGAGGATTAAGGGGTAGTTGAATGAAAAAATTAACACTATTGTCAACAAGATGCTAAAGCGACCAAAATTTATAAAAAAATCCTTAGCAACCTATCACCCTTGGCTTTACCATTTTATGATTTTTATTAAACGTATAGAACGCCATATTGAGTGGAAGCTTGATGGTAGAATTTACTCAAAATTTTATGAGAAAGAGCCGTACCCCTTTCGTGTTAAAAAGCATCAGAGTGTGCTTATCCGTAAGTACTCAAACAGTTCTGATATGCAACTTCAATACAACAAAGTTGAGAACCTTAAGTTGGTAATAGAAGCTTTAGATGGTATTGTTATAAATCCTAATGAGACTTTTTCTTTTTATCAACTGGTTGGTAAACCTACTCAAAAGAGAGGGTTTAAAAGAGGAATGGAACTCTCAGGTGGAGAGGCTAGAGCAGGGGTTGGTGGTGGCATTTGTCAGTCATCTAACCTTATCTATTGGTTGGCGTTGCACTCTCCTTTAACGGTTGTAGAGCGACACCATCACTCTTTTGACCCTTTTCCTGACACTGGTCGAGTTTTGCCTTTTGCTTCTGGTGCTACGGTGATGTATAACTACCGAGATTTACGTTTGCATAATCCAACAAAGCAGAGTTTTCAACTGAAACTTTGGCTTGATGAGAAGTGTTTAAATGGAGACTTAAGAAGTAACAAAGAGATGAAGATAAAATACCATGTTTATGAAAAAAATCACCATTTTGAAAAGAGAAATGGAAACTACTTTAGAACCAATGAACTTTGGCGAGAGGTTAAGAGAAAAGGAAGAGGTGAGTATAATGAAGAGCATGAGTTTTTAGTGTTAAACTATGCAGAGGTTAAGTATGTGCCTGAGGAGTTTAAGTAATGAAAAAAATAATTTTAACAATGGGACTATTAAGTTTGGCACTACTGCAAGCTTCAGAAGATTTATTGCAAATATGTCTCAATGGAGAAGATGAAGAGGTATCGGCTATAGCAGTAGGAGATACAGAGGTTTATAAAGGTGCATTTGATAATGACAATATAGAAGACAGCATTATATTAAATGACCATAGTATGGTGCTTAACTCCAGTGTTAATGGTAGAGTTCAAGTAGATATAGATGATGCCAATGCAGATGTAAGGCATGTTTCTTCAAACTATATCTGCTTAGGGAATTTGGGTACGGACTATGGAGATGTAAGCGTTTTTAAGTTTAGTAAAGTTCATAACAACTGGTTTAACTATGGGTACATAAGTAAAGATGTAGACCAATTCTCACATAAGTACGACCAAGGTATTTCAAAAGAAAATTGGAGTTTGGACAAAAAAATCTATAATATAGATGATAAAGTGGAGTTACTCTCTCTCTTTGCTGATATTAAAAAACTTTATAAAAAGCAAGAATTTAAAAAACTTCAAGGCTTGATGAATGGTATAGACTTAACGCAGATAAAGGTCAACAAAAGTAACATTTCTAAATACAACGACATTGCTTACTATTTACAAAAAGCAAGTATAAACAAAGAGGCTATAGTTCTTTTAAAGAAGGTTATCTCTTCTGATTATCATCGTGCTGTAGCTCATTACAATTTGGCTGATGCCTACAGGGCATTAGGAGAAAAAGAAAAAGCGTTAAAAGAGTACCACACATATGTAGAGCAGATGCGAAAGCAAGGAAAAGAGAAAAGAATACCCAATAAAGTGCTACGTCTAACAGATGAAAAAAGAATTTCAAAGTTTATTCCTAAGGGGAGTATAATTAATAATACCAAGAGAAAGAAAACAAATGGAAAAATTTAAAGAACAGCTACTCTTAGAGAGTAAAAAGTGGCTAGAGAAAGGAATCATTAGTTCCACACAGGCTTACAATATCTGTAACTTGTATGGCATTGATTCTCATGAGTATGAGGAACCAAGTAAAAAATCATACAACATACTGATGATTTTGGGTTATCTTTTTTTGGGTATATCCATACTCATTTTAATTGGTGAAAACTGGGAGAGCGTTCCACGTTGGATTCGTATGTCTTCTCTCATGGCATTGGTACTAACCATACACAGTTTTGGAATAAAAGAGTTTTCTAAAAATAAAAGTAAAGGTACCATGCTCTTTTTCTTTGGTTCTTTTCTTTATGGAGTCTCTATCGTACTCATCGCTCAGATGTATCATTTGGGTGAACACATGCCCGATGGTGTGTTATGGTGGGCAATAGGAGTCTTACCATTTGTCTTTTTAACACGAAGCAACTGGATGATGCTTTTCTTTTTACTACTGGGCTTTACTTGGTACACATTAGAGCTGGACATGGGCTACAACAAATACACTTTTGTCATCGTATTAGCCGTAGCCTATTATGCACTTTTTAGGTACAAGGTCTCTCCTTTTCCTTTTATCGTCTCTGTCATTATTACATTTATTTGGTCAAACCAGATGCTTTCAGAGTTTATTGTAGGGGGTAGAGATATCTCTTTAATAAATATTGGAATGCTCATCGCACTCTTTGGACTTAGTACACTGTTAAGTGATTATAAAAGTAAGAAGTTTAAAAGTTATGCAACAGTATTGCAGTCTACTTTGCTTCTAGTTACTATTATTTTGTTATTCATTTTAACATTTAAAGATATGTGGAGTTTTATACTTGATGAGCATTATTATTTTCTTTTTTTTACTATATCTCATGCTCCTGTTACATTGCTTCCTGTAGTCCTTTCATTGTCTTTGGCATTTATAGGTGTACTCTTAACAATACTCTCTAAAAAATCGTTTCATATCATATTGTTTTTTGCTTTGCTCTTTACTATGGTGACACTCATGCTCTTCTTTGCACCAAATGCTTTAAGTCCTTTGTCCATGCAGATTGTTTTTAATGTTATTTTTGCTCTCTTTGCTATCTATTTTATTATGGAAGGTATGCAAAAAGAGAGTGCCCTCTATTTCTTTTTAGGAATTGGGGCTATTTTGCTTATTACCTACATTCGTTACGTCAACCTTATAGGGGGATATATAGGTTCATCTCTTCTATTTTTAACTTTTGCCCTCATTATGTTGGGGTCAGCTAAATATTGGAACCAATACAAAAAAGAGAAGGAGCTTACCCATGAAAACTAACCGTAAAAGACTCTTTATAGTCGCTGCACTCTTTCAACTTTTTATCTTAGGAGGAATGCTAATAAGTAGCAACATCCCCCTTTGGTTTGGAAAAGAGATAAAAGTAAACGTCGAACCTGTTGACCCACGCTCTCTACTACGAGGTAACTATGTTCGGTTACGTTACGATTTTGAAAGCATTGCTATGAAGACTAATAAAAAACGAGATACAAAAGTATATGTAGAACTTAAAGAGAACAACAATAGCATGTATGAGTTTGAGAAAGTGTCGTTTGAAAAACCTACTAAAGGTATTTTTTTACAAGGACGTGTTAAGGGACAATACTTCAAAACATTAGAAATAAAAGTTGCCAATATAAACGCCTATTTCACTCAAAAAGAGAATGCCCTAAAACTAGAAAAAGAGTTAAGAAGAGGAAGTGTAATAGCTGTCTTAATGGTAGATAGTAGAGGAAAAGCTATTATTAAAAATGTTTATGGGAAGAGAGAAGAGAAAGAGTGAGAAAGATAAAGCAGAATATTGGAACAATGAAAAAATAATGGAGTTGCTGAAATGAAAAAACTATTTAAGTGGGTAGTGTTGTTACAGACTATACTGATGGCAAATGATGGTGCTTACACCATGTCGGGGAATCAACTCATTCCTATATTTGAGTCTAATATCTCTATTCCTAAAGAGGTTTTGACCATAAAACGTTTAAAAGATGGTTTGTTAGATGTAACTGTTGAGTATACGTTTTATAATCCAGACAAAAGAAAAAAGGTAATGGTTGGATTTGAGGCAGATGAACCATCTGGCGATGTAGATGGAACACCTAAAAATGGTGGACATCCTTACATGAGTGAGTTTAGTGTTATGATGAACAATAAAAAAGTCCTCTATAAAATAGCCATTGATGCTGATGATAAGGGCTATATTAAAAATAATAAAATTGTTTCCGATGATGTCACGGCTAAGCTTAAAGACCCATGGTTTAACGGAAATGAATCAGGTATAGGCTATGTTTATTATTTCAATGCTACCTTTGAACATGGGACAAATTATATTACTCATCATTACCGTTATGAACCCTCAGGTTCTGTAATGACTCAGTATGAGATAGACTATGTGTTAACAGCAGCATCACGTTGGGCAGGTGGTGTCATAAAAGATTTTACACTTATCATAGATGTTGGAGATATAACCGATTTTGTCATTTCAAAAGAGTTTTTTACCAAAGGGAAGGAGTGGGAAGTAAATGGCTGGACAAAAGATACTGTATTTAATAAATTTGATGACCCTAAAGAGCAAACTCCTGCTTTAGCCTTTTACATTCAAAAATCTCCTGTAGTCTTTAAAAAGAAAAACTTTAAAATAGAGGGAGACTTACACTTGGTCTCTTGGCGAATACAAGAGCCTTACCATCGCTATTTAGAAGAGTTTAATTATATGGAAAATTTGTTGCCTTTTAGTTCTGACTATATAGAAAATATGCTTCCAAGAGACAGACTCTCTTATAAGATTTTAAAAAATCTTCCTTTTGCACGAAGAGGTTATGTTTTTAAAAGTAGCCGAATGAAAAAGTATTTCAAAAGTTTAGAGTGGTACAGAGAAAACCCAAACTACGTTCCTAAATGGAGTGACCTAACAAAAGAAGAGAATGAATGGATAACCAAACTACGTAAACAGAGCCTAGAACTTCTTAAAAACTTACCCTTTGCTAAGCGTGGTTATGTTTTTAAAAAAGCCTATTTGCAAAATTATTTTAAACAACAGTACTGGTATGCTCCTAATAAGAGTTATAAGGTTGTTTTGTCCGAACTCTCAGTCCATGAAAAAAAGTGGTTACAAGAGATTAAAAAGCTTAAGGTTACGGACAATTTTGATTTGTATGAGTGGATAGATAAATATCCTAAATTTTAAAACATAGGAAAAGTAAATGAACAAGATAATCATACTACTGTTACTTTCTAAAGTATTGGTAGCCCAAGAACATAAAAATATAGTCGTAGAAAACAACTACAGTGCTGACAAAATTACTTACAAAGTTAGTTCAAATAACCATGGCATGGTTCTGAGCCAAAAAAATGAGAAGATATATTTAGGAAAAAGTTGTGATGTTTTTTCTAAAGAAGAGGGGAAAGGTCATTGGGGTTATTATAAAAATGGCACAGTATGGCTAAAGTTTGAGAATGAATTAAGTTTTAGCATAAAAGATAAACTGCCTCAAAAGTATAGCTGTCCAACGAAAGATATAAAAATTTCATACGATGAGGTGTATGCTGAGTGTGTTGGAGAAGGAGCAATAAATAATAGCCTTATCCATATTTGTGCAGGAACTATTAATCATTTAATGGAAAAGAAAATTCAAAATATGTATGAGTCTCTACTCAAAACATACAAAGAAGAGAGTCCAGAAAGTTTTGATAAGCTAAAAGAGTCTCAAAAAATGTGGCAGTCATACAAAGAGGCACAATGTAATTTAGAGGGCTGGGCAATAGGTACACCTATGTATGACTTATGCCCCGTTAGAATAAATGAAGAACGTATAAAAAATTTAAAAGGTTTAAGGGAATGAAAAAAATATTAACAAGCATAGTCTTGATGATAAGTTTGCTAACAGCAAAAACAGTAACCATAAACAAAGGTAGCGACTATGAAGCCATAGTTACTTCAAAAGGAGATAATCTTTACCTTACTCACAAAGGGCTAAAAAAGAAGATTTTTACAACAGACATACCAAACGATGATGAGAATCAAGACTTAGAATTTAGTATTGATGATATGGATTTTGACGGTAAAGAGGATATTGCCGTGATTGAGATGAAAGGTTATGGTGGGGTTAATAACTATTATCAAATCTTTTTAGCACAAAATGGAAGCTACAAAGAGAGTAATCTTTCGTTGAGTAATTATGAACTCTACCCTAGTTATAGAACAATACTTTCAGAGTATAAAAGTGGACCTAGACATTTCACAGACCTCTATTCGGTAGATGATAAGGGTAAGGTATATCGTTTTGTAAACTATGAAAACTACAGAGGTGATGACCTCTGTTTTATAAAAAAGTTAGAGCTAGAGAGTCCAAGAGAAATAGGTAAAGAAAATGCTGTACTTTCATGTAAAGCATTACTTAAAAAACATGAAGCTGTAAAACTCTATGCGAAAGTCATTAAGAAAAAAGCACTGCTTTATAACAATGATTCAGATGAAAAGTCCAACGGAATGTACGTTATAAAAAATGACATAGTGGAGCTTATCGGTGGAACAGCTGAGTCCGATAAAGTCTTGGTTCGTTTTAGAGGTAAGCGAGTAGTTAGCAAATACATAAAAGTAGAAGATTTGAAAGTAGTACCTAGAAAACGTTATGAACATAGACATAGTGTCAGATATTACAACCATGGAAAATGGATAGAAGAGAAAACAAATGATAGCTTGACCATACAAAAAGTAGGCTCTAAAAAATACCATTTTATTCTTGATAGCATTGGTACAAATTTGCATACTTGTGACTTGGAAGGCATAGCTCAAGATAAAGGAAAGTATCTGTTGTTTAGAGAAGATGCTTGTACGTTTAAACTGCATAAAATAAAAGGTGGTTTTAAATCTGAAGATAAAGATATGAAATGTCAAGATGACTACTGTGGTTATCATGGTTTTGTTGGTGGGTTGAGTTTTAAGGAGATTGAGTAGATGAAAAATATGAGGATAGTTATTAGATAAATTCTTATAGTACTTAGAGATAAAATTAGATATTATATAGGTTCTTTTCGTTATATAGTAAAAAATAAAAAAGGGGTTTAAAGCAGCATGATAGGTATTATATTTATATTTTTACTCATGATATCGGTACGTTTAACTACTTCATTAGAGCTTGGATGTTGGGGGACTGCTGGGTATGCAGTTCTTTTTTCAGGAATGATATTTCATCAACTTATGGAGTTTAAAAAAGATGTGAGTTCCTTTGCTTGTCCTGCCTGTCTTGAAGGTTCACTTTGTCAAAAGTTTTGTAAGAGTAGGGTCGTTTATGCCCTAATAGCAGTGACTATTTCATCGGTTATGGCTGTTTCACTCTTGTCTTTTTTGGTCTTAACAGAGAAGTTTTTTTTACTTATTATTGGAATGGATATGTTTGTCTTTCATTACCTTTTTACCCATTGGAATTTAAGTAAAAACAGAGAGTTGGTAAAAGGTGCTAGTAAAATAGTGAGTGAAGTGGCTATTAACTTCTTCAATATCTTACTACTTATTGCCATGTTGGTTGCCTTAGAACTTATGTACATACGTGACGTTCAAATGAGTCCAGAGATATTCTCGACTATTAATGAGACTGTTCATCATAGCTGTAGAGTTTTTCAGCATATATTACGAACCAAAGAGTTTACAGACTCTTCTATCTATGCCATGAGAAGCATTGATGGAGTCGGTAATGTTTTATTTGCTTTTTTTTACATCTCTACTTTGTCACTTTTTCCTATGACAGCCATTACACTTTTGTATAAATTTGGTATAAAAGCCCAGCAAAAACTCACCCCAAAAAATAAAGAGGAGTCCTAATGCGATATTTTTTACTGTTTGCTTTTTTGCTTAATTTTTCTGCCTGTGACGACAAAGAGAAAATAAAATATGTTGCACAATCTGCTTACGATGAGTTAGAGTTAAAATATAAAAACTTACAACTCAAAAATAGACTGCTTAAAAAAGAAAATATAAAACTCAACAATGAAAATGAGCTTTTAAAACATGACTTAGAGAAGTATAAGAATGGTTTTAAAAGTATGTATGAGTAGAATTAGTAAAAAAGTTATAAAATCATTACTATATAAAGCCCCAAATAGTATAAAAATAAAATTTTAATCTATAATATATTTATAGGAAATTTTAAGGTAGTAAAAAATAATATCTAAATGGGGAGTTATAGCTTGTGTCAGAATTTCAACAGCGTTTAAATCAGATAAGAAAGAAACTACTCGACTTAAGTAAGCGAAATCAGCTTATTAAGTATCGTCGTCCACCAAAATCGAGAAATATAAAAATCATTGATGAATCTCCTGAGTTTATCTATGAGTATTTGGTACACAAAGGAAAAGTGTTTAATTTTAAAGCGATTCCTTACCCTAAAATGATGCCAAAATATATGGCTTTGGTGAAAGAGAAAGAGACAATTGAGTCTAAACTTCCTGCTTTAGAGATAGAAGTAAAACTCTTAGTAAGTCAATTTAACTGGAGACCAAAGAGAACCTCTGCTACTACTCCTGCTTCTTACTCTATAGTTAATCAGATAATAAAAATTGAAACAGCTAAAAGAGAGTTAACTAAAAGATTAGAAGAATTGGTTGAAGAGATTGAGGTGTTTGATAATGATGAGAACTTCACCGTTGAGTCACAAGCTAAAGAGATGGGCTTGGTTCTCTCTAGTGAGATGCCTGAGATAGAGCTACATGATGAGAACAATTTTGATATTCACCTCGACAGTGACTTGCAGACACTCCATTTTCCTTATGATTTAGAGCAGATTTTAAAAAATATTGAATTTCGTTCTCGCTCTATTATGGAGATGGCAGGGAGCAATATGCTCTATCTGATACTGGGTGTTTTAGAGTGGAGAGAGCCAAGTAAACCTGATGATGTTATAAAATCTCCCCTTATTACCGTGCCAGTTTCACTTAAACGTCTTGGTTTTGATGCAACGCTTAAGACCTATAAGTATTCACTTGATTATACAGGTGATATAATAGAGACCAATGAGTCTTTAAGTCAAAAACTCTTTAGTGACTTTAAAATCAAACTTCCAAAACTTACCGAAGAGCTAAGCTTTAACAACTACATAAAAGAGGTACAAAAAATCTGTTCACAACAGAAAAACTGGAAGATAAAACAAGAGATTTCACTCGATTTTCTACAGTTTGGAAAAGTGTTGATGTATAAAGATTTAAACCATCAAGGTCTAAAATCACACCCTATCTTAAGAGATGTTTTTTTAGGAAAAGCTTCAAACAACTCTGCTTATGCTGTTGATGAGTATGAGATAGACAAAGAACCAATGGCACAAAAAGCACCTTTGGTTTTAGATGCTGACAGTTCACAACACAGTGCCATTGTCGATGTCTTAAAGGGTAAAAATGTGGTCATAGAAGGACCTCCTGGGAGTGGTAAATCTCAGATTATCGCAAACTTGATAGCTGTTTTAATGGCTGAAGGTAAAAAAGTTCTTTTTGTCTCTGAAAAGTTGGTTGCTCTGGAGGTGGTCTATCAACGTTTAGAGCAGATTGGTTTGGGTGATTTCTGTTTGGAACTCCACAGTCATAAAACAGACAAGGTTGAGTTTCTTGCTAATTTAAAAAAACGTATAGAGGGCGACTACAAGTTACCGAAAACACTCTTGGGTAATAAAAAAAGCCTAGAGCAGAGTAAAGTTTCTCTTAATGAGTATTTGGAGCGTCTACATCAACCTTATGGAAATTGTGGAAAGAACCTTTTTGATACTGTTTGGTTGAGAGAGAAGTATGCAGAGGGTGAGTCCTATTTTAGGTTTAAAATCACCAATGCTTCAAACTTAAAAGAGTATGACTTAAGGGTTTGTGAGGAGCTTTTAAAGGAGTATGCTACACACTACAGTGACTATAATATAGAGGAGTTCTATTGGCATGGTTTAGAGGTTACCAATCTCTCATTTTCAGAGATAGACCGATTTGTCTTGTTACTTCAAGAGCTTAAAATAGCCTATCAGGAGTTAGGGGAAAATACAACGCACAGTGTAGAGGAGATTAGTCGTCTTAAGAGCTTTTCAGAGGAGTTCTTGTTTGAAGATGAGTACTTTTTTGCCTATGAGGAGTTTGAGAACTTTTACAACTTGGAGAAGAGGCTAGAGAGGTATCTTGGAACATTTGTCAATTATCTAGGAAGTAGTGAGGTTAAAAATCTCTCTACAGCAGATATTTTGGAGTCGGTTCAAAACTCTTTTGAGCTTTTACGTGAACTCTTCTCATTTGAGAGTGAGTTTAACCCTGAACTTATGGCATTTCAACGCTTTATTAAAAATGCCCAAGAGAACTTTGAGAGGTTTGAAGAGATAGAGCGTAACAACAGTGAGAACTTGGCGTTAGAGATGGTCAACCACAAATCTACAGAAGATATTTTTCATATTGTAAGTACTATTATTGATAAAAAGGACTCATGGTTTAGGTTTTTATCTCCAAGTTATAAACGAGCTGTAAAAGATTTTCAACTCACACTCAAAGAGATGTTGCCTCAAAATAGAGATGAGTGGACTCTTCTTCTGCGTGAGTTAAATGTCTATACGCTTAATCGGGAAAATCAACTAAATCTACGTCTGATGCTGATACAAAAAGTTCCTCTTTTTGTAGAGAAGATTGTAACTATGGAGCGTAAAATAAAAAGCACCCTAGAGGTTTTTCAAACCATTCAAAAGAGTGAACTTGCAATGGAGTTTAAAGAGCTACTCTATAGAGATGCGAAAAACTTTCATGAGTTTGAGCCACTGATAAAAGGGCAAGAGCGTATTGAGAATATTATTCAGAAGATAAATAACTTTGGTGTTATAGAGAGTTCTGTTTTTTATGGTAAAGATGAGCTAAAATTTGATGATATAACAGATAAACTAGATGAGGTAGAGCGTCATAAATCGACTTTGAGTGAGTGGATAACTTTGCAAAATCTATTGACAAAGTTAAAAGATTTGGGCTTAAAAGAGATGATGAAGAGTGCTGAGAGGGGTGAGATACCTAAAGATAAATTGGTCGATGTCTTCTATTTTAACTACTATAACTCACTGCTTCAAGAGGCTTTTCTTCTCTACCCTGAGCTGAAAAACTTTAACCGAGTTAAACATGAACTTATGGTTGAGAAGTTTAGAAAATTAGATGTTGAAGTCATTAAACAAAATAGTAAAATGGTTGCTTATGAGTTGAGCCAAAAAGAGCTTCCTTATGCCAATGGAGCAGGTAGGGTAGGGACATTTACCAACCTAAAACTTTTAAAACATGAGATAGGTAAAAAGAGAAGACATGTACCCATTCGTCAGCTTCTAAAACGTGCAGGTGGGGCAATCTCTGTACTTAAACCATGTTATATGATGAGTCCACTCTCTGTAGCACAATACTTACCTATAGAGTCCTCTAAATTTGATGTGTTGTTAATAGATGAGGCTTCACAGCTTAAACCTGAGGAGTCCTTAGGGGTGATTGCACGAGCCAAACAGGTGGTTGTGGTGGGTGACCCAAAACAGCTACCACCTACCTCTTTTTTTGATACACTTCAAGATGAGGTTGCACAGGAGCAGAAGACCGTTTTAGATGACTCTGAATCTATTTTAGACAGTTTTATGGAACTCTACAGCCCCATTCGTCGCCTAAAGTGGCACTACCGTTCAGCACATGAATCACTTATTAGCTTCTCAAATAGACACTTTTACGATGGAGAATTGACTATCTTCCCCTCTGCTTCAAACCAAGATGAGCATTTAGGGGTCAAATACACTTATGTTGAAAATGGATTTTACAAGAGTGGACAAGAGCATAGAGTCAATGTAAATGAAGCCAATGAGGTTCTAAAGCAGATTGAGTACCAAATGAAAAACTTCCCTGAAAAATCTTTAGGAGTAGGAACACTAAACGGAACGCAACGTGAGCTTATACAGGAGTTAGTCGATAGTTCAGAGAAAAACAATCTCTTTGTAGCAACCTATATAGAGCGTTGGAGAGCCAAACATGAGCCATTTTTTGTAAAAAACCTAGAGTCACTACAAGGAGATGAACGAGATGTTATCTTAATCTCTACCACTTATGGAAAAGAGGAGGGGAGCAGTCATCTAAACCAACGTTTTGGTCCAATTAACCAAGAGAGTGGTTGGAGACGTTTAAATGTACTGATTACCCGTTCCAAACAGAAGATGCATGTTTTTACCTCTATGCTATCTTCTGATATTGTCATAAAAGATAGCTCTTCACGTGGAGTAAAAGCCTTAAAGTCATTTTTAAAATTTTTAGAGGTTGGGTGTATAAAAGAGGAGCAGTTAGAAAAAGAGAAAGATAGCTCTGCATTTGTAGAGGTTCTCTATGAAACGCTTAAAAAACGAGGTATAGATGTTGTTAAAAATATTGGTGTCTCAGGCTACTACATTGACTTAGCTGTTGTCTCTAAAAGAGATGGAAGGTATATTTTAGCTATTGAGTGTGATGGTGAAAAGTTTTATGAGGCAAAATCATCAAGTGATAGATACCGACTTAAATTTGAGGCTCTAAAGCGTTTGAGTTGGAGGCACTATTTTGTTTGGTCAGCAGAGTGGTATAAGAATCGAGAGTTGGAGTTGGAGAGGTTGGTTGAGTATATTGAGGAGATTGAGAGGTAAAATAATGAAATTATATACTATTTTATTATGGATAATTTTATTTTTAGTGACTATATCATAGTACAACAGGGGAGTTATTGATGCCTCTATAGGTAAAGCTACAGAATATATAAGGAGAAAAAATAGTGAAAAAAATATCAATAGCATTACTACTTATAGGCTCACAACTCTTAAGTGCTAAGTCACTCGCTTATCAGCATCATGACTGGCAGGTGGTGTGTGACAATACCAATACTTGTCGTATTGCAGGGTACAGCTCTGATGATAGTGATGGTAATCGTGTTTCAGTACTTATAACACGTGAAGCTGGTGCAAGAAAAAAGATAAAAGCAAATATTCAACTGGGTCGCTATGGTGATGACGATGAAAAATTATTTAAAAGTTTTCCATCTTCTTTTAAATTAAAAATGCTCATTAATGGAAAAATCCATGGCTTTGTTGGTATGAAAAAGAGTGAGTTGATTGCATCTTTATCTACAAGGCAAACCGAAGCATTAGTTAACTCATTAAGTAAAAGTAGTGAGATAGTTTGGAAATATAAAAAGTACCAATGGCAACTCTCAGACAGTGGTTCTACTGCTGTACTCTTAAAAGCCGATGAGTTTCAAAAACGGTTAAACACACGAACTGCTTTTTACAAAAAAGGAAGCAGAAGTGAAAAAAATGTTTTAAAAGCAAAAAAAGTACCTACGATTTATGCACAAAAAGTAAAAGATAAAGAGATGATAGTAAAAGATAAGGCATACATAGAAAAAGTAAGAAGTGCTTTATCTTCAAAAGATGAACAGTGTTTTGAATCGGACTATCAAGGTGATGGTAGTCTGAAATTTTACAGTCTCAATGCTTCTAAGATGGTAGTAAGCAAAGCTGTTTGGATGGCAGCATATAATGAGGGTCATTGTACTTGGGTAGTAAACAAAAAAGAGCCATTTAATCCTCAACCAGCAGTTGAGGGTAGTTACTATGTCGAGGGAAACATAGGTATGGTGTCAAACTCTCAAAAATGGAGAGGCTTAGGTGACTGTTGGTCTTATGAAGAGCATGTATGGACAGGAGAGAGTTTAGAAGAGAGTTCTGTTGGTTCAACAGGTCTATGCCGTCTTATAGCAGGTGGAGGAGCTTGGAGTTTACCTACTTTTGTTTCTAATGTGAAGGTTAGGTAGGTGTTAGAATTTATGGGTACAGTGATATTTAAAAGGAGATAAATCATGAAAAAATTAGAGATTAACAAAAAACTTACAAACATGATTTCATTAAAAACGGAACCATACAAAAATATGACCATTTATTATTGATATTAAAAGGAAGGTTATGATACTTTTAGCTGATATAGGAAATACCCGAATACATATTTACGATGGTAAAGAGGTGATACACTTAAGCCATGAAGAAGCTATAGAGCAATATAGAGATAAAAAGCTCAAATACATTACCGTTAAACATCAACTCAAAGAGCAGTTAGAGGGGCTGGAGAATTGGGAAGATGTGTCTGGTTTTATGCGAATAGAGAATGAGTATGATACCATGGGTATAGACCGTAAAGCTTTGTGTTTGTCTCATCGTAATGGCATATTTGTAAGTGCTGGTTCTGCTATAACTGTTGATGTGGTGGAAGAGGGTAGGTACGTTGGTGGGTTTTTACTTCCTGGGTTAAAAGCTTATATAGATGCTTATGCTTCTATCTCTCCTGCGTTAGAAACAGAGTTAAATCCAAAAGTATCTTTAAATGAGTTACCTAAAACAACTAAAGATGCAATAAGTTTTGGTATAATCGCGTCCATAAAAACGCTTGTAGAAAAATATCAATCAGATAAACAGTTGTATATATCGGGTGGAGATGGCGAGTTGATTAGTGGCTTTTTTAAGAGGGCTATTTTTGATGAAACGCTTATATTTCAGGGCATGAAGAATGGACTTCTTGAATAACCCTATATTTTGTAAATATTTTTTAGTGTGCATTAGATTTTATTGAATAGACTCGAAGTCCTAGCCTTAGCTAAGTCAAGAAGATATTCAATAAAATATGATGTGCAATAAAGAATATAGACATTTATAAGGTTATGCAAGAAGTCTAATATATTAAAGGAACAGTAGATGTTAACAGTAGCACTTCCAAAGGGAAGAATTGCAGAGGATACTTTAGCCATATTTTCAGAGATATTTGGTGGAGAGTTTAAGTTTGAAGGACGTGAACTCATAATGGAAGTAGGAGACTTCCGTTTTTTAAATGTAAGAAACCAAGATGTACCAACCTATGTAGAGCATGGTTCAGCAGACATTGGTGTGGTAGGGCTTGATGTTATTACCGAAAAGGAGCTAGACATTGTAAAGCTTTTAGACATGCAGATGGGTAAATGTAAAGTCTCTATTGGAATTAAAAATGAAGATGAGCTTGACTGGTCGAAACCAAACATAAAAATAGCTACCAAAATGGTGAACATTACTGAAAAGTATTTTGCAGAAAAAGCTGTAGGTGTTGAGATTATTAAACTATATGGTTCTATAGAGTTGGCTCCACTTGTTGGTTTGGCAGATGCTATTGTGGACATTGTTGAAACTGGTGCTACCATGAAAGAGAACGGACTTAAAGTGGCTGAAGACATTATGGACTCATCGGTTCACCTTATAGCAAACAAAAATGCCTACTATGCGAAAAAAGATGAGGTTCTTTCACTTTATGAAAAAATTAATGAAGTGGTAAAAAGCCGTGCCTAATGCTCTTGACCTCTATGCCAAAGTAGAAGATTTGTTGGGGGTGCATGAAGTTACTCCTATCTTAAATGAGTACTATTTTGATACCTTAGATACTTTAGAGTTTAAAACCCTACTTGACGTTGGTTGTGGTTCAGGTGGATTTTTAGAAGAACTCTCCATAGGCTACCCTCATGTAAAAACAAAAGGTATTGACCTTAGCCCTATTATGGTAGAGATGACCAAAGCCAAAGGCTTAAATGCTGAGTGCATTGATCTTTGTAAACTAGATGGAAAGTACGATGTAATAACAGCCATCTTTGACATGGTAAACTACTTAGACAAAAAGAGTTTAAAACGTTTTTTAGGCTGTGTAGAAGAGCGTTTGGAAGAGGGTGGTCATTTTATTTTTGACATCAATACCCTTTATGCCTTTAAAGTTGTCGCAGCAGGTTCATACATAAAAGATGCAGGGGAGCGTTTTGTAACCATAGATTCAGACTATGAAGAGGATAGAGGCGAATACTTTATGGACTTTACTCTTTTTGAAAAAGAGGGTGATGCCTTTGTAAAGAGTCAAGATTCTATTACTCAAACTTATCATACTGTAGCAGAGATTGAGAAGTTAACAAATATGAAGTTGGTCTCTAAACAGCCTATAGCCATTTATGGTGATGAGGTTGAGAAGTTTTATTTGGTCTTTAAAAAGTAGACTCCTCCACGCCCTTTACACAAAATAAAAGCTATCATTAAAATATAATTAAAATGGTGCGATAGCAATCGCACCCTACAGGGTATAATAGATGATAGAAAAACTCATAAACTTTTCATGGCGAAACAGATTTTTAGTTATCGCTACGACCATACTACTTTTACTAGGTTCATTTTGGGCGATTAAAAATACTCCTCTTGATGCATTGCCTGACTTAACGCCACCACAAATCATCGTCTCTGTTAAATGGAAAGGGCAGTCTCCACAGCTTATAGAAGACCAAATTATCTACCCACTTACCAATGCTCTAATGAGCGTGGCAGGAGCAAAGACGGTTCGGGCTTTTTCATCGTTTGAGAATGCTTTGGTTTATGTCATCTTTGAAGAGGGAGAAGATATCTACTTTTCACGTGACCGAGTGGCAGAGAAGATAAATGAGCTTACCTCAACCTTTCCTAAAACAGCTCAAGTCAAAATGGGACCAGATGCCACAGGGATTGGGTGGGTTTATGAGTATGCTTTAACCTCTAAAACCAAAGATTTATCTGAACTTTATGACTTACAACAGTATTATTATAAATATGCCCTTTTAGGAATCAACGGTGTTTCAGAAGTGGCAACGGTTGGTGGGTTTGAGAAGAACTATCAAGTGACGATTAATGAAGCAAAGCTAGTAGAGCAAGAGTTAAGTCTTCAAGATGTCATAAAAGCCATTAAAGCTAACAATGAAGACCGTGGAGGAAGAATAGTTTTAGAGAATGGCTATGAGAATATTATTCAAGCCATTGGCTATGCTAAAACTGCTGAAGATTTAGGGAACATTGTCATTAAAACACGCAATGGAAAGCCTCTTAAAGTCTCTGATGTGGCAGTTATAGATTTAGTCCCCTCCTATCGTCGTGGTATGGCAGATTTAAATGGTCAAGGTGAAGTTGTGGGTGGGATTGTTATTGTCCGTTACAATGAAAATGCGTATGCTGTGATTCAAGAGATAAAAGAGAAACTAGAAAAAATAAAACTTTCCGATGTAAATGTGGTAACTACTTACGACCGTTCAGACCTTATCTCAAAAGCCATTAGTACCTTGAACCATACCCTCTTAGAAGAGTCTGCTGTGGTTTTGATTATTATTTTAATGTTTCTGCTTCATTTTCGTTCAGCCTTGGTGATTATTATTACTTTGCCTCTAACCATTGCCATTACTTTTTTACTTATGAAGTGGGCAGGTGTTGAGTCAAACATTATGTCCCTTGGAGGGATTGCCATTGCTATTGGAGCGATGATAGATGCTTCTATTGTTATGGTTGAAAATGTCCACAAAAAACTACAAGCATCAGGGGGAGAAACGTTAGGGGGAGAAGCACGAACAGAAGTGGTTTTAAATGCAGCCAAACAGGTAGGACGACCTATCTTTTTTGCGTTAATACTTATTGTGGTTTCATTTTTGCCTATTTTTGCTCTGTCAGGTCAAGAGGGGGCGTTGTTTAAACCTTTGGCGTATACCAAAACCTTTGCCATGATAACAGGGGCAATTATCTCTATTACGCTTGTACCTATTTTAATGGTCTATCTAATTCGAGGTAAAATCTTAGATGAACGTAAAAACTGGTTAAACCGATTTTTTATTTGGCTCTACTCTCCACTGCTTAAGGGGGCGTTATATTTGCGTTATATTGTCCCTTTTGTTTTGGTAGGGGTTATCGCTTATGGTGTGTGGATTTATGAGCAACAGAAGTGGGAGTTTATGCCACCACTCAACGAACAGACCTATATGTATATGCCTGTAACGCCTTATGGAATTGGAATCGACATGGCAAAAGAGCTAACTCAAAAAACGGACAAGATTTTAAAAGAGAACTTCCCTGAAGTTGCCACGGTATTTGGAAAAGCAGGACGAGCCGACACAGCCACCGACCCAGCACCACTAAGCATGATAGAGACCATCATAACCTTTAAACCTCAAGAGCAATGGCGAGAGGGAATGACCTATGAAAAGCTCTTAAATGAGATGGAAGCAATGCTTCAAGTAAAAGGGTTAACCAACTCATGGACGTACCCTATTAGAGGACGAATAGATATGCTTCTTTCAGGTATTCGTACCCCATTAGGTATTAAACTCTATGGTGATACCTCCGAAGAGTTAGCCAAACAAGCAAAAGAGATAGAGAAACGTCTGAAAGCATGCGGAGGAACACAGTCAGTCTTTGCCGACAAAGCAAACTCTGGTTACTACCTCAATATTGACCTAAACGATGCAAAAATAGCAGAGTATGGTATTAGCAAAAACATCATCTTAGATACCATTTCAAATGGGGTGGGTGGTAGTAGTGTCGCCACACTTTATGATGGCATAAAACGCTACCCCATTTCAGTACGTTATGAACAGAAGAGTCGTTCTGATTTAAGTAGCATTGGAAAGATTCGGATTAAAACCCCTTATGGTTACACCCCTTTAGAGACCTTTGCACACTTGTACTACAAAGAAGCACCCTCTATTTTAAAAGCAGAGAAAGGTAAAAAAGTAATTTTCATTTACATTACACCCAACCAAGGCGTTACCTCACAAGTTTACAAAAAAGAGGGGATGAAACTCTTAGCCGATTTAAAACTACCCACAGGTTACTATTATGAATGGGCAGGAGAGAGTGAGTACCTAGAGTCAGCAATGGAACGTTTGACTTTTATTTTACCCATTACACTTTTTATAACCTTTATACTTATCTATTTGGGCTTAAAAAGCATTAAAAATGCGTTAATCGTTTTCTTTACCTTGCCCTTTGCTGCTGTAGGAGGTATTGTCTACTTAGATATGTTAAATTTCAACTTCTCCATCGCTGTGGTTGTTGGGTTCTTGTCGCTCATAGGGGTAGCAACCGAGACGGCTATTGTGATGATTATCTATTTAGAAGAGGCAGTTGAAAAAGTTAAAGTAAGAAGCAAAGCAAATATAAAACACGCCATCTACGACGGAGCAGTTTTACGAGTACGTCCAAAACTTATGACTGTGTTTGCTATTTTAGGTGGGTTAATCCCCATTATGTACATAGACGGGGTAGGAAGTGAAGTGATGCAGAGAATCGCTGCCCCTATGATTGGTGGGGTGGTTAGTTCTGCTGTCTTGACGCTTTTGATTATTCCTGCTGTTTATTATATGAGTATTAAGAAGGAGGGCTAAGATATAATACATATTAGACTTCTTGCATAATTCTATAAATGAGTCTATTTAAATTAAGGAATAAAATGAACTACCCAAACTTACCAGAAGATTGTACATCACTATTATGTAAATACCTTACAAAAGAGGTTTTTGAAGAATTAAAAGATAAAAAAACAACCAATGGCTTTACCTTAGAACAAGCCATTAACTCAGGTCTTGTTAACCTAGACAGTGGAATAGGGGTCTACGCAGGAGATGAAGAGTCGTATAGTCTGTTTGCTCCACTTTTTGATGCCATTATCGAAGATTATCATGGTTTTGGAAGAGAAGATAAACATCAAAGTAATTTAAATCCTGATGATTTAAATGCACCCAATCCTGACCCTAATGGTGAGTTTATTGTCTCGACACGTATTCGAGTTGGGCGTAATGTTGCTCATTTTCCCCTTGGTCCAGCTATTTCTAAAGAGCAAAGAGATTTAGTAGAGTCAAGTATAGTTGAGGCTCTTAAGAGCTTAAGTGGTGAGTTAGAGGGAAGGTATTATCCTCTACTTGGCATGAGTAAAGAGGTTCAAGAGGAGCTTATTAAAGACCACTTCTTATTTAAAGAAGGAGACCGTTTTTTAGATGCTGCTGGATTGAACCGTGATTGGTCTGAGGGAAGAGGGATTTACCATAACAAAGAGAAGACCTTTTTAGTGTGGGTCAATGAAGAGGACCAGCTAAGAATTATATCTATGCAAAAGGGTGGGGACATTACAGAAGTATTTAATCGATTGGTTACTGCTGTAAAGGCTATAGAAACGAAAGTGGCATTTTCTTACAGTGAGCATTTAGGGTATATTAGCTCTTGTCCGACTAATTTAGGAACAGCCATGAGAGCCAGTGTTCATATAGCGCTTCCAAACTTAGCAAAAGATATGGAGGCATTTAAAGCCATTACCGACAAGTATTATTTGCAAATTCGTGGGATTCATGGAGAACATTCTCAGAGTGAAGGTGGAGTTTATGACATTAGTAACCGTCGTCGTTTAGGAATTACAGAAGTTCAAGCCGTTCAAGATATGTATGATGGTGTGGTTGCTTTGATAAAAGCTGAGAAGGAATTAACCAAGTAGGTTCGGTAACACCGAACACCACTATTGTTATTTTTTCTCTTTAATAACAACTTTTGCATACATTCCAGGGAAGACATTATGGTCACCCTTATCAAATGATATACGTATTCTTATTTTGTGAGTCATTGGGTTAGCATCTGGAACGATGGCTTTGATGGTTCCAATGGTTTTGTATTTTATAGAAGGAATACTAACGGTTAGTTTCTCTCCTACTTTTACTTGAGCAATGATACTTTCAGAAACAGAAGCGTCAATTTCTAAATCTTCCGTATCAACCATCATAATGGTTAACATTCCTGGCATAATCATATCACCTGGTTTAATGTTTCTTCTTACGATGACACCATCTGATGGAGCTTTCATTTTAAGATAGTTAAAGATAGTTGCCATCTGCTTAGCTTTAATAGAAGCTTGTTCTACTAATACTTGTGCAGAGTCCAACATGGCTGAGACATTTTCAGCTTGTGCATCTAAGTCATCTATATCCATCATAGGAATGTTTTTACGTTGTTTTAATTGATTCTTTCGTTTATTTATATTTTGTAAACGTTTTCTCCAAAACTCTACTACTATTTTTGACTGTTCTAACATTAGGTCAGCTTGAGACTTCATAATGTCAAACTCTGCAGACTCCATTTCATAAAGAGGGTCTTCACGTTTAACTTTGTCACCAATTTTTACAAAGACTTTTTTTACATAGCCCATATACCGACTACCTATCATCTTTTGACCATCAGAAACCACGGTTCCTGTAATTGTAATATCATCTGCCTTTAGTGAGACGATGAGTAAAAACGTTACAATTAATAATTTTTTCATTGCTATCCTTTACATAGATTCGAGTGATTACCATTTACGTATATTGATATGGCATTTTAAACACTGTTGTGAAATTTTACTATAGGCTTGTAATGCTTGTTTCGGATCACCACTTTCAAAACGTTCAACAATGTCTTCTGCTTTTTTTGTGATTTTCTTTTTTATCTTATTTGTCATCTTAAGAGAGTTGTTCATCCATTTTTCATAAATATCTTTAGTATTAATTTCAGTATCTATAGGACCTACCCTTTTTATGGTCTCTCGAAGGGTTTTTGCACCATCTTTTACAATATCAATATTGTTGTAAAAAAAGCCAGTTTGTATGTCTTGCATTGCTTGTGCCATCTTTTGCATGTCTAAGATTCTTTCAGCTTGTGTATAAGCTTCTGCTGATGCAAAAGTTGTTAATATTGCTGGAATGAGAAGTAGTTTTTTCATGAGTCATTTTCCTTTTATAAATGTTCTTACTGTTATTGTAACAGATTATCTTTAATTACTCAATTACTTTGATAAACATTATATCTTTTAATTATTTTTTTTTATACTCATTAAGTATCTTTTCAAATAATTGTTGCTAATATTGGCTCATCAAATGTTAAAAGGATTATCACAATGAATAAAATCATAATTATAAGTGCCGTAAGTGCAGCAATGTTAACAACAGCTTCGGCTGACTTCAGTTTCGGCGATATGTTTAAAGATATGAAAGAGGCAGCTACATCTATGAGCAAAGATGCTAAAGATTCTGTAGCTTCAATGAAAGATGGTGCTGTTGAGACTTCAAAGTCTGCAGAGAGAACAGTAACAAATGTAAGTTCTGATGTGAAAGATTCTTCTGTTAAAGTATCTGACGATTTAAAAACAGCTGAACTTGCAAGTTCTAAAGATATAAGAGATTCAACAGTTGAATTGGCTGAAGATACTAAAGATTCTATCTCTAATACAACAAAAGATCTTAAAGACTCTTCAACCATTGCTTCTAAAGACATGAAAGATTCTGCAGTTGCTGTCTCTAAAGATGTAAATGATGCAACTAAAACTATCTCTAACGATACAACTAAAAATGTTACAACAGTTTCAAATGATACAACTGATTCAGTAAAAACAGTTTCAAATGACACAAGAGATTCTGTTAAAGAGGTATCTAACGATACAAATGATGCAACAAAAACAGTTTCAAATGATTCAAGAGATTCTGTAAAAACTGTATCTAATGATTTGGATGATACAACAAAAACAGTTTCAAATGATACAAGAGACTCTGTTAAAGAGGTATCTAATGATACAAATGATGCAGCAAAAACAGCTACCGAGAATGCAAGTGATACAGCAAAAACAGCTTCAAATGACGCAACTGATGCAAGTAAATCTGCAAGTAATAATGCAAAAGATGCTGTTGATACAGTAGATAAAGACTAATTTATTTATTAAATTATCATCTTAAGGGTTGCTATTTTATGGCAATCCTTTCTTACCCAAAAGATACCAGTAACTTTTAGTAGCTTTATCTTTTCATCTCTTCAAAGTACAAATCTAAATTTATCATATTCATAAAAAAATGTTATCATTTATATTAATTATATAATAAGGGATAACCATGAATGTAACGTATACCAATAGGTTAAAAATATATACTTTGTTGTTAAGTATAGTACTTTTTTTGATACCTTCCTCTGCATTTGCTGATACATCTAAAAAATTAGCAGTTTTTTATGAATTGACAGGTGATGATGCAGAAGCTAGGTACAATAAAGTAGTTGAAGAGGATTTACCAAAAATTGGTTTCAATTTAGCAGACCCACATCATAGAGTAAATGACCAATATAAGGCAAAGTATGGTTCAACCACTTTGGATGTATTGAGTTTTTTACCTGTAGTTAATGATAACAATGTTATGCCTCTTTTTAATATCGACCCTCGTTTAGCAGGATTTTCACCATTTAATATGTTGATTCATAAAAGCTTAAAAGAGGAGAAGACTCATGTAGGGCATTTAACTCCAGAGGCTATTTTAGATATTTTAGGTATTGATGACAAGGAGCTTAGTGAAAAATTTATTGCTTCATTTAAACCTTTAGATGAACTACTTGATAAAAAATTTGGTAAAAGAACCTATAAGACCTATGGAAAATTGTCTGATGATAGAATGCTAAACTTCGAGTATGAGTTTGACAGACCTGAAGATATGGATGATTTTATAGATGAGTTTCAAAATGAATTTGAAATGAGTTTTATAAATAAACACTATTTAATAGCAGGTTTTCATAACTTTTTAGATACAGATGATGGCGAAGAGGCTTTAGCAAACTTTGACATATTTTGGGCTTATTCTCTTTGTCATTTAGAGTACTCATACAACATGTTTGATAATAAGGGTGCTAGACCAGATGCTGGACTTTATGCACCATGTACCATGTATATGTATGTTAAAAAAGGAACAAACAAGTTGGTGGTAGGAATGCCAAAACTTATAAATATTATTGATACTCTTGATGTTAAAGCACCAGAGAGAGTAGCCTTAGTAAATAAACTAGATAAAGAGATACCAGAGATTCTAACAGCATTTGGAATGAAGGCTGTTGAAAACGTAAACCCTCTAAAAGAGACGCCGAAGGCTAAGTTCTCTACGGCTGCTATTGGTGTTGCCTTGGCTAAAGCTACAGAAAAAGTTTTAGAGCCAAAAGAAGAAGACAAAATAGAAGCAAAAAAAGCTATTGCTAAAAAATTAGCTCCCGTTGAAAAAACAGCTGTAGAAGTAGAGAAGAAAAAAGTAGAAAAAGATGAAACTAAAAAAGTAAAACAGACAATGGAGGAAAAAGGAAAAGTTATTAATATAGTGATTCCAAAGCCACCAAAAGTTATTGTAGTGACAACCAATAGTAGTTCTTCCACAACAAGTAGTATTAATAATAGTGCTGACCGTTCTATTAAGTTTTCAAAACGTGTACCACCAAATTATATTACTTCTGCCCAGCGTTATGGAAAAGGTGGGAAAGGCGCAAGTTTAAGTAGCTCGACTAAAATGATAGGAGATGTTGATAAGGGTCGTATCTCTGCCTATTTAAGGGCAGACCTTTTAGATGTTAAAACAGCCAGTGATAAACTTAAAAATGCTGGATTTGAAGTTCTTGCAGCTGCACCTTTGGACAAAAAGAAAACATTAATATCTATTGTTTTTACATCTGATGACTTAAAAAAACTGGCAAGTAAAACAAATAGAGGTTTTTTAGGAACTTTAAGACTTTTAATTGACCCAAAGAATAAACAGATTAGTATTACTAATCCTCTTTACTTGGCAAAAGCATTTTTGCAAGATGACTTTAGTGATGAAATTCCTAAAAAGATTTTGGCAGCTATTAACAAAGAGTTTTCTGGACTACGAAACTCTATGGACAAGTTAAAGTTTCAGCTTCTACCTAAGTATCAGTTTATGAATGGTATGCCGTACTTTAAAGATATGGAAGTTGTAGCAAGAGGAAGTGACTTACTTGAAAAATTAAAAAAGAAAAAGAATAAGAAAAAAGTTGTATTTCAATTAAAGTTAAATAATGGTTCTGTTTTAGTTGGTGTAAAATTAGGTAAACGTACCTCTAAGTTTCCAAAAAAGATTGGAACAAATAATGCAGGAATGCTTCCTTACCCCGTACTTATAGAGAATGGTGAAGCTAAAATTCTTGAGCCTAAGTATTACTTAGCATTGATGTATCCTCAATTAACAATGGAGCAATTTATGACCATAGCAACTATACCAGGTGCTATTATAAAAGATTGTGGGAAAGTATTTAAATAAGATTTTATTTTGTATGGGCAGACTAAGAAGTCTGTCCAATTTCTATGTTAGACTCTCTATTTTTTAGATTGTTTTTGTTTAAGTAAGTCAAGTTTCATATCGTTAAGAAGTGCCTCTTTTTGGTAAAGTTTTACCTTCTCTTCGGAAATTTCTTTAGCCAGTTTTGCAAGATTAATCTCCATCTCTTCTATTGTCATTTTCTTCTCTGTAACAGTCGTCTCTTCTGCCGTAAGAGTTTGGGTCAATGTAAGTGATAATATCGCTCCAAGTGCCAGTAATTTGATTGTTTTGTTCATCTAATTCTTCCTTATTTATATAGTATGGTAGCATTATATCATCTACTACTTTATATTTATATCAATTATTCTATTAGATAATTCTATTTTAGGTAATTTTATTTATTGTTGTTTTAAGTGATATTTTAAATAATAATTGTTAGTATTTGCATTGATTATAAATATTAAAAAAAGGATTTCGATAATGAAAAAAATTTTAATTTTAAGTGCTGTTACTGCAGCATTATTAACAACGGCATCAGCTGAGTCAGATTTTGGAGATATGCTTACTAAGATGAAAGAGTCAGTAGCCAATATGAGCCCAGATGCTAAGAATAGTATAGCCGCAGTAAAAACAGAAGAGAAAACTGAAGAAGCCGCAGAAAAGACAGAAGAGAAATCTGAAGAAGCCGCAGTAAAAACAGAAGAGAAATCTGAAGAAGCTACAGAAAAGACAGAAGAGAAATCTGAAGAAGCTGCAGAAAAGACAGAAGAGAAAACTGAAGAAGCTGCAGAAAAGACAGAAGAGAAAACTGAAGAAGCTGCAGAAAAGACAGAAGAGAAAACTGAAGAAGCTGCAGAAAAGACAGAAGAAAAAACTGACGAAGCCGCAGTAAAAACAGAAGAGAAAACTGAAGAAAATAATGAAAGTGAAACATTATTAGATAA
>JALXFN010000046.1 GCA_027068975.1 Campylobacteraceae bacterium
TAAAGCCTCTCTTGGAAGTAAAATTAATATTGACAAAAAGAGTGGTTCACTTCGCTTAGCTTCAAATATTCTCTTTGATAAAGGCTCTGCAGTACTTAAAGAGGGAGCAAAATCTCAACTCAAAGCCAACTTTATTGACTATGTCTCGACACTTATTAACAACAAAAATATTGCTGAACATTTAGATAAAATTATAATAGAAGGACATACCGACAGTGATGGCTCTTACTTATACAACTTAAAGCTCTCTCAACAACGTGCTTTTGCTGTCATGAACTACCTCTTAACGCTTGACTATATTAAAAAGAACAATATTAAAGATAAACTTGTTGCCAGTGGTCGCTCCTATCTTGATGTTATTAAATATAATGGAAAAGAGGACAAAGATGCTTCACGACGAATTGAGATAAAGTTTAAACTCAAAAATCAAGATGCTATGTATGAGATAGAGAGAATTTTAGATGCAGATTAAATTTGAAGCTAAGAAACTAAAAGAGGCTAACGAATATGTTAACCTCTTGGAGCCTAAAAAAAGAAAGAATATTCCCCAAAAAGACTCTTTTGCTAAAAAAATATTTAAATTTCTCTTTAGATAACAAAAGCTACCTTTAGCCTACATCTACTTCTATGAAACAATTCGATATAATCGCGAAAAATTTTAAGGAATACTTTTCTCGCTCCCATCGCTCCTGCGTGGGAGTGTATATGAAAGATTAAGATGAAATAAAAACTCTCGTATGCGTTCCCACCGAGGACGGATGGGAACGAGTGAGTGAAAGTATACCAATTAGAGGAAGTAATAGTGAGAACACATTATTGTGCTGATGTAAATGAAACAAATATTGGAGAGACGGTCACCGTATCTGGGTGGGTATCTTCTCGCCGTGACCATGGGGGGTTAATCTTTATTGACCTAAGAGATAAAGATGAAGTAGTGCAAGTGGTTTGTGACCCTGCTGACAATGCAGAGGCTCATAAACTAGCAGAAGAGGTAAGAGACCAATTTGTTCTTATTGTGACAGGTAAAGTACGTGCTAGAGGTGAGGGATTAGAGAATCCAAAACTCAAAACTGGTAAAATTGAAATAGTAGCCGATGAGCTTATTATTGAAAACCGTTCTCTCCCAATGCCTTTTGAGCTTGGTGATGAGAAAGTTAATGAAGAGATTAAACTAAAATATAGATACTTAGAGCTTAGAACTCAAAAATCTTATGACATCTTTAAACTTCGTTCAAAAGCAACCATTGCAACGCGTAATACCCTTGATGAGTTAGATTTTTTAGAGGTAGAAACACCAATTATTACTAAGTCTACTCCTGAGGGTGCGAGAGATTACCTCGTACCAAGCCGTGTTCATGGTGGTGAATTTTATGCTCTTCCTCAATCTCCACAGCTCTTTAAACAGCTTCTTATGGTGGGTGGTTTTGACCGTTACTTCCAAATCGCAAAATGTTTTAGAGATGAAGACCTAAGAGCAGACAGACAACCTGAGTTTACTCAGATAGATGTTGAGATGTCTTTTTGTGACCAAGAGGATGTTATTGGTGTTGCTGAAAAACTGATTCATAACATTTTTGATAAGTGTGGTTTTGAGATTCCTACTAAGTTCACACGTATGGACTATATGGATGCTATGGAGAAGTATGGTTCAGACAAACCTGACATGCGTTATGACCTTGCTATGGTTGATGTCATTGACATCTTTGCACGTTGTGACAATGAGATTTTTTCAAACATTGCCAAAGATACTAAGGGTAACCGTATTAAAGCTCTTAAAGTACCAAAAGGTGACGAAATTTTCTCAAAACGTCAAATGAAAGGGTTTGAAGACTACGTTCGTAAGTTTGGAGCTTCGGGTCTTGGGTACTTCCAAATGAAAGAAGATGGTCTTAAAGGTCCACTTACTAAGTTCTTTACAGATGAAGATATTCAAGCGATTATTGAGAGATGTGAACTTGAAGTGGGTGATGCTGTCTTCTTTGGTGCAGGAAACAGAAAACTTGTTTGGGACTATATGGGACGCTTTAGAATCTACCTTGCAGAGATAATGGAGATTATTCCAGAAGATAAGTTTGAGTTCTTATGGGTTATGAACTTCCCAATGTTTGAAGTTGAAGATGGAAAAACAAAAGCGATGCACCACGCCTTTACCATGCCAGAGACAGATGAAAATGGTAAAATAGTTTATGATGATATTGAAGAGTTAAAATCGGTCGCTTATGACATTGTACTTAATGGTACAGAGCTTGGTGGTGGGT
>JALXFN010000047.1 GCA_027068975.1 Campylobacteraceae bacterium
TCTATAAAGTGATTACCCCCACCCAGTGTTCCTACCTGTTTTAGCCCTGTAGTTTGCAAAACATGCTCTGCAAAATCTGTCTTAGGTAGGTCAATTTTAAGTGGTTGATGGTCTTTATGCGTCTTAAAACCTAAAGGGATTTTTTCTACTATTTTTTTATAAATTAACTCTGCATTGGCTTCGATTTGCTCTTTGGTATAGTCTGTTTTATACGCACACATACCACAACCAATATCAAACCCTACAAACTGAGGTACAACCATATCTTTGGTCGAACATACCCCACCAATAGGCATGGTATAACCTTTATGAGCATCTGGCATTAATGCTCCATAGGTTACATAGGGTTCATTGAGTACATCGGCAAACTGTTGCTCTGCACCCTCATCTAATAGCTCTGCATAAATTTTATAAGGTGTATTTGTCTTTTCTAATAGTTCATTATTAATATCTCTAAAACCAAATTTTGTTAAGTCCATTTTTGACTCCTTTTGTTGTTTTGTTAGGAGTATTATAGAGAATATTTTGGTCGTATTATGTCCGAATTATTTTAAATATTCTAACTAACTAGGGAGGCTTATTTTAATATGCTATACTAACGAAAAAAAGGAACCCTAAAAATGTGCCTCATTATAACCATAATCATGTCCATCTTAGCCATACAAAACCTAGTTTCAGAAAACTATCTAACAGGAGCTGTACAACTTAGTATCTCTATTGGGTTTCTTCTTTTACTTATTAACAACATCCAACGTACACGATGTGAACGAAATGGGACTTGTTATAATGGCTGTTCCATTACCAACTGGATTGCTTCTTTGTTTAAGAAAAAACCTTAATATAATTTACGAACACATTAATTTATTTTCAATCGCTTTGACACTCTCTACTGGATTTAATGTTGCACAATAATTACTGTTATTGTCTTTTTCAACAAATGCTATAGGTGTTGCTCCATTAACCCTAATAAGGTCAACTATTAATTTATCTGTATTCATAGCCCTAAAGGGTTTTGCATCAAAAAGAGCAAAATCATATTTTTTATTATCAAGTTGTTCTAAAAACTCATTTGTATTACTATAGGTATCAACACTATAGCCCAAATTATTCAAAACAGCTGAATAGATTTTTCCTGTTAAATCTAATTCTTTATAAAGTATTATATTGGACTTATTATTACTATTTTTAGATTTTTCTTTATACTCTAAAGATAAAGTATCTCGAAGTTTTTGAATAGGAAAATACTCCTCTATAATCACAACCAACTCTTCAACATCAATAGGTTTTTTAAGGTATCTGTCCATACCAGAAGCTAAATATTTCTCTTTATCACTCTCTATAACATTGGCTGTCAAAGCAACAATAGGTGTATGTTTTATGTTATTGATCTTCTCATACTTAAGAATCTCTTTTGTGGCTTCAACACCACTCAGAACAGGCATCTGTATATCCATAAATATAATATCAAAACTATTCTCTTTGTACAACTCAACTGCCTCTTCACCATCATTTGCTAAAGTAACAGTAATATCAAAATTATTTAAAATATTTTTAATAAGCTTTTGATTAATCAAATTATCTTCTGCAACTAAAGCAGTAACTCCTGTAAAAACTTTGTTTGATTTTAAACCATTAACTTTTATAATTTCTTTATTAATTTGCACACCATTGTTATCAGCTAATTGAAGTGCCTTCATTGTCTTAGAAAAATTGACTGGTTTATAGATAATCTTAGAAATCTTATCTTTAATTGCTAAAGGGCAACTCATCATCTCTGTAGTGGTAAGAAGTACTATTTTAGAATTAAGATTTAAAAGATTTTTCATCTCTATTTCATTTTTTATAGCTTTACGTTCTACAAATAGAGTATCTGCTACAAAAGATTTACCTAAATTTATCACTTCACTATAGCTATAAGTTTGAAATTTTGCACCAGTATACTCTATATAAGCTTGAAGATTTTTATCAACTTTTTTCTCATTATCTACAGGTATATAAGCAATATTCCTTTGATTTAATTTTGGTATAACTCTCTCTTTTGAATGTTCAGACTTATTTAAAGAGATTGTAAAGTAGAAGGTGCTTCCTTCTCCTTGTACACTATCGATGGTTAACTCTCCACCCATAAGTTTAACAAATTTACTAGAGATAGTAAGCCCTAAACCTGTTCCTCCAAATTTTCTACTTGTACTAACATCTTCCTGCGAAAAAGCATCAAATATTTTACTCTGTTGTTCTTTGCTCACACCTATTCCTGAATCTTTTACTACAAACCGAACAGTTACTTGTTCTTTGGTTTCAGAATGCTTCTCTATAGAGACTTTAACCTCTCCATTTGGCTCAGTGAACTTAATAGCATTACTCAACAAATTAATTATAACTTGAGAAATCTTGGTAGCATCACCCATTAGTTCTACAGGAAGCTCTGGGTCAATATATAAACTCAATTCAATATTTTTCTGAGCTGCTTTTGCAGCATAGGCATCAATACTTGCTTCAAACTTCTCCATAACATTAAATGAAATATTTTCAAATTCAATTTTTCCTGAAGTAATTTTTGAAAAATCTAAAATATCATTAACAATAGTTATTAAATTCTTAGAACTCTCTTCAATTATTTCTATAAACTCTCTTTGGTCTTCTTTTAAATCTGTATCTTTAAGAATATTTGTAAAACCAATAATACCATTGAGTGGTGTACGAATCTCATGAGACATATTAGCTAAGAAATGGTCTTTTGCACGACTGGGTTCTTTAATGGCATTTGCTAAAAACTTGTAAATCTCTTGGGTATCATTTTTTCTAATAACCTCTTTAATCTCTCTCTTTTGCTTTTCATCTAAGTCTGCTTCTAAATCTTTTAAAGTATCCGAGAGAAGACGAGAATTTATGTCTATATTAAAATAGATATAAAAAAAGAGTAACAATATAGCAAATAAAACAGTAGTAATCAAAATAAATTTAAATAATTTATCATTCATAACTTCAAATTTTACATTAATGCCTCCTTTAATATCAGCAAGAAGAATCTCTTCTATTTCAGACAACTTATTAATTTTTTCTCTAAAACTCTCTGACCACTCTTTTACAGATATCATGTATTTTCCATCTATTAAACCTACAAATACTCTTCCTCGCTCTACTTCACCCATGGTCACATAATATTTCTTTTCCAGTATATTTTCTAATTTATTACGAAGCAAAGTATCACCTAGTTGAGAAAAATCTGGTATCACATCATTTTGAACAAACCCTTCCCAATGCAATAAATCTTCATCTCTCATTTTTTTAGAAGAGTTCAAAATGGAAGATATAAACCTTTCCTCTCTATGTAAGTTCTCTTCTAGTTCTAATAAATCCATAAAAGATGAAATTTGTAAATTATCTTCTATATTGGCTTTAGATATAAGTTGTTTAATATGCAATAGATTATCATCTTTATCTATTGCATTAATATAATTGGCTCTACTCTCTACTTCCTTATAGTCACGATATATTTTAGATGAATTATATGCCATAGAAAAAATCAATATTGACAAAACAAAAATGAAAACAAGTGAAATGTTTTTATTATTAATAATATTCATACAACTTCCTTTCTATTGATTTTTCTTATGATAAAGAGCTATTTTTTGAACTATTTTTTCTAAATTTTTTGATGATGCTTCTAAAAGATTAGGTAAAAACAATTTTTCTGACTTGTATAAAAACTCTCTATGTCTTTTCCAAATTGAGTTCATCTCTTTAATCTCTTCTTGCAATTCAACTGGATATTTATAAAGGTTTATCTCTTTTAATATCCTATCTATTTTTAAAATGGCTTTGTCCATATGGTCAAAATTATTAACCTTATCAACGCTAAGGTTAGAAGCTATATAGTATTTAGAGACCCTCTCCAATAGATACTCAAATTCCTTCATAGACATCAGCATCTTCTCTTCATCTGAAAAAGCATAGGTATGCATAGAAGCAATAGAGTTCGCCCCCTCTAAAAAACTTTCACTGTAATCTAATATTAATATACTTCTCTCTTTATTAACCCTCTTTGTCAATAACTCTTTAATTTCATTTTTGTTATAAGTAAGAAAGTCTAAAATATTTTTACTGTCTGTGTCTATGGTACTCATACCTATAGCACTTATAGAGAGTTCAAGCATTTTAATATCTTTATCTAACTCTTCTTTCAATTCAATCTTTTTAGGGTTATTATAAAGGTAAAGATAATCTTTTGAAATTTTTTGTCCTAAATAACGAATATTTTCTGTTGCTTCAATAATTTGAACATCACTTCTTGAAGAAGCAAATATACTAATCGTAGACAAAAAGATAGTAAATAATATATATAATATTCTTTTCATATTTACCTCTATTTATTTTTTTGAATATAAAGCTTAGTCACTTCATCCATCTTCTTTGTAATATTGTCCGTTGTATTAAAAACAATAAGAGGTAATCCACCCTTTTCTATGTTATTATAGAACTTATGAACAATCTTCCAAAGTTTCTCTATATCTTTTAGCTTTTTATTTATCTCTACACTGTTGTTTTTATTTTTTAGTAATAGGTCAAGATTTTCAGCGAACTGTTTTACAGTATCTTTCATACTCTTAACTGTATTTTCATCTTTAATACCAGACTGATAAGCAATATAATACTTAGCTATTCTTTGTGATAACATTCGTTCTTTTGCTGCTTTTTCTAAGAGATTAGACTCTTTGAACTTATGTACCTCTTTTAATGAATCTACAATATACTGATTTCCCTCTAACATAGACTCTGTCAAATCTAAAATCAATTGAGCATTATCAAGCGTAAAATCTTTGTTGGCTATCTCCTTAAGTTCATTTGAGCTTAATGCAACAAAATCTAAAAGATTCTTTATCTCATCATTAGTAATTAAAGCACTCAACTCATTATGTATCTTTAAAAACTCGTTTATCGATGCTTTTAACTCTTTATCAGCTTTACTTGTAGCAATTTTTTTACCTACATAGATATAATCTTTTGCAATACGTTGAGAAAGCATTCTTTGCTTCCCTGCAATATCTATTAATTTAGAGGCATTTAGTTTTGAATTCTTTTTAGCATATGAAGCATTTGATAACAACAATAAATATATAGAAACCAAAGTTATTTTTTTTATTATTCTACTTTTCATGATACACTCCTATTTACATTCATCAACATAACATTGAGTTATTTTGTTCATGTTTTTTAAAATATCATTAGATTTTTTATAAATTAAAGAGGGAATAAAAACATTGCTAGACTTGTTCATCACCTCAAAAAACATAAATGACCTCTCTACCTTGGTTAAAAGTTTATTTATCTCATCTGTATTAAATTCAGACTTTTTTAACTCCTCTAATGAACTCTTAAAAAGTTGCATAGAGTTTTTCATTTTCTCTTTAAACTTATCATCATCTACACCCCAAACTTTTAACATATAAAGACTTGCCATTCTTTGAGACAGCATTCGCTGTCGTCCAGAGATATCAACTACTTTTCCAGATTCTTTTCCTGTCTCCTTAGCAAACAGTTCTGTGGTATTGTTAGTAGCCGAGAGTAGTAGTTCTAAGTTTTCTTGAAGCTTTAAAACTTCATTTTTGCTAGAAGGAGCCTCAAGAACCTTTTTAATGGGTAGCCATATCTCTTCAACTTGTTGGATACTCTTCTTTATCTCACTATTTTTTGTATAATCATGAAGAGCATGAAGATGGTCATCAAATTCAGATATAGTATTATTTAAATCTTCATCTGCATTACCAAAGCTATTTTTCATACCAACCATAGCATAATCTTTTAACATTCGTTGAGTAAACATTCTCTGCTTACCTGCTATATCAACTGCATCATAAATATTTCTAATATCAACAGCTAAAAGTGAATGAGTAAAGAGAGGCAGAAGTAGAGAGAAGAGAAGTCTATATTTTATAGTTTTTTTTAAATTAAATGACATCTATACTCCAATATTTATAATTTTATTTTTTTAATTAAATATTATATTTAATATTAGATTAAGTTTATCTTAAAGAGTAAATTTCTGAAATAGAATTAAACTTCAACATCAGCTAAAGTTAATGCAAAAAGTACCTCTACTCCGTCTTTTTCTAAAACTTGTTTTGCTTCTTTAAGCGTAGTTCCAGTGGTTATAATATCATCTACAAGTATCACTTCTATATTTTTCTTGCCACTATAAACAAAATCTCTAGGATTCTCCAGTCGATATTGTAATTTTTTACCTGAATAATTTACAAGATTTCTAGCCATAAGCTTTCCATGTAATACCTTAACATGTTTATGAGACATCTCATGCGTTAAAAGTGCTACATGGCTGTAGCCTGACTTAACATTTTCATCTACTCCAATCACATAAACATCTCTTGGGTCATTTTTTATAAAATTACCTATAAAAAGTTTAAAGGAGAGTTTTGCCAAAGCTTTATATATCTTAAAGCCTTGTGGAGTATGTTTGGTTAAAAGTAGGTCTTGAATGTGTTGATATTTGAAAAAACTATAAACCTCTAAATTATTTATAGTTCGTTTTGTTATAGTAGGCTTTAGAAGTCTCTCTTGACACTTTTTACAAAAAGTAGTAACACTTAACTTATGACAGCTTAAGCATCGCATTGTCTATACCTTACTATATAATATCTCGTATAACTATAGCATAATGAAGAACAATAAAATTCAAAATAAAAATCCCCATAGAAGAGCCACGAGATATAATGGTTTCAAGCTTTGTTCTCTCTTTTCCATTGGTTCTAAAAGCTATAGTCGTATGAACGATAGTTATTAATGTCATAATCGTCACAATTATAAGCTTCTCACGTAAAGCATCAAGAGCAATATTATGTATATTATCATCCCACAACAGATAGATAAGACCATTATCTATAATCATCAATATACCTGTTATTATCAATGTCGTTAATGCTACTATCTCAAAATATCCAAAAATTGGACCAATTCTTGGATAGACTGCATCTTGGTTCTCTTTACCTCGTAATGAAATACCCAAGACAAACATAAAGACAGAACCACCTATCCATGAGACAGCAGCAATAAGGTGTATATGTATTTCCCAACCCAAACTATTTCCTTGAAATTTTATTTTTACTATTTTAACTCAATCTAAATACTTAAGTATTGAGGTTTATCAAGAAATATTAGTCTAGTTTAAGTACTGCCATAAACGCCTCTTGTGGAACATTGACTCGACCAATAGCTTTCATACGCTTCTTACCTGCTTTTTGTTTCTCAAGAAGCTTTCTTTTACGGGTAATATCACCACCATAACATTTAGCAGTTACATTTTTACCTGTTGATTTTACATTAGTTCTAGCAATAATCTCATTTCCAATACTTGCTTGAATCGCAACCTCAAAGAGCTGTCTTGGAATAAGCTCTTTTAGTGATTTAACAAAAGCTAAACCTCTAGTTCTAGCTTTCTCTCTAGGAACAATAATAGAGAGTGCATCGACCACTTCACCTGCTACTTTAATATCAAGTTTTACCAAATCACCTGGTCTAAACCCAATAGGCTCATAATCAAAACTTGCATACCCTTTGGTGGTACTTTTGAGTTTATCGTAGAAATCAAGAACAATCTCATTCATTGGTAAATCATACTCTAAAAGGACACGTTCAGCATTAATGTAGTCCATTTTTACCTGAATACCACGACGGTCATTAAGAAGTTTAATTACATTTCCAAGGAAATCATTTGGTACTAAAATAGTCGCTTTAATATATGGTTCAAATATAGTAGCTATCTTTTGAACTTCTGGCATGTCAAATGGATTTTGAATCTCAATTCTCGTTCCATTGGTCATCTCTACTTCATAGACAACTGTCGGTGCAGAGGCAATAAGTTCTAAGTTGAACTCACGCTCCAAACGCTCTTTGATAACCTCCATGTGAAGCATACCAAGGAAACCTGTTCTAAACCCTGAACCTAATGCTAGTGAACTCTCTGGCTCATAAGTAATAGAACTATCATTAAGTTTTAGTTTATCAAGAGCATCACGTAAATCTTCAAATCTATCGGTTTCTATCGGGTAAATTCCTGCAAAAACAAACGGTTTAGCAGGTTCAAATCCATCAATAGACTCAGCTGTAGGATTTTTAGCATCAGTTACTGTGTCCCCTACTTGAAGTCCATCAACGGTCTTTTGACCTGTGACCACAATCCCAATCTCACCTGTTTTTATTTTAGAGGTTTTAATAGGAGCTATAGGATTAGGATACATCAAATCTAAAACCACATGCTCCTCTTTGGTACTCATAATCTGAATCTTTTGACCCTTCTCAATGCTACCCTCATAGACACGAACCAATGCCAAAGCACCCAAGTAGTTATCGAACCAAGAGTCATAAATTAGAGCTTTGGTAGAAGCATTTTCATCCCCACTGGGAGCAGGAATACGAGCCACAATATCTTCAATAAGTTCAGGTACACCCAAACCTGTTTTTGCAGAGACCAAAGAGTGTTCAGTACAGTCAATACCTATGGCATCTTCAACCTCTTCAAGTACTCTTTCAGGTTCAGCAGCAGGTAGGTCAATTTTGTTAACCACTGGCAAAAGTTCCAAGTCATTCTCCATCGCAATATAAACATTGGCAATGGTTTGAGCCTCAACACCTTGTGCAGCGTCAATAATAAGTAAAGCACCTTCTGAAGAAGCTAAAGAGCGACTCACTTCATAAGAGAAATCTACGTGACCAGGGGTGTCAATAAGGTTTAGAATGTAGTGTTCACCATTATCTGCGATGTAGTCCAAACGAACCGATTGAGCTTTAATGGTAATACCACGCTCTTTTTCAATGTCCATCGTGTCCATAACCTGTGCCGACATTTTACGGTCAGCAACAGCATTACACTCTTGAATAATTCTATCAGCCAAGGTCGATTTACCATGGTCAATATGAGCAATAATCGAAAAGTTTCTAATATGCGATTGAGGAACGTTATTTTCTGTCATTAGTTTGTCTCAAATAGGGAATTTACACTCTCATTGTTGTAAACACGACGAATCACTTCACCTAACATTTTTGCAGTTGAAAGTACTTTTATTTTACCACAACTTCCATTTTTAAGGGGAATAGTATCTGTTACCACCAACTCATCTAACTCACCTTTTTCAATACGCTCAAATGCAGGACCCGAAAGCACTGGGTGAGTACAACACGCCATTACAGAAGTAGCACCTTTGGCTTTAAGTGCTCCTGCTGCTTTTACCATGGTTCCTGCTGTGTCCACCATATCATCTATCATAATGACATCTTTTCCTTCAACATCACCAATAATATTCATAACCTCTGACTCATTGGCTTTTTCACGTCTTTTATCTACAATAACCATCTCAAGTCCCATGGTTTTAGCAAAGTACCTAGCACGAGCAACCCCACCAATATCTGGACTTGCAACTACAGGATTTGGAAGATTTTTAGCTTTAACATAGTCATTAAACAAAACAGCACCATATAGGTTATCTACAGGAATATCAAAAAAACCTTGAATCTGTGAAGCATGTAAATCAACAGTTACAACTCTTGTAATTCCTGCTGTCTCCATAAGATTAGCTACCAATTTAGCCGAAATTGGCACTCTTGGCTCTGCTTTTCTATCTTGTCTAGCGTAACCATAGTAAGGAACAACTGCTGTAATAGAACGTGCAGATGAACGCTTAAGTGCATCAACCATAATAAGTAATTCCATTAAGTTAAAGTTTACAGGTGCTGATGTTGGTTGAATAATAAATACATCTTTCCCTCGAACACTCTCTTCAATTTTAATGTTTATTTCGTTATCTGAAAATCGTGTAATCTTCGCTTTAGAGAGTGGTTGTTCCAGATACTCCGATACCTTTAAAGCAAGTTCTTCATTAGCTGTACCAGAGAAAAGCATATATCCTGTCATGTGTCTACCTTGTTGTTATTTTCTGCCGAATTTTACCCATTTTTTCATAACAATGTGATGAGATAAATATAAACATTAGACTATCTATAAGATTTTTTAGATAGAATTGAATAAACATTATATAATATAAATAAACACAAGGAGTAGGAAATGTTCAATATAATCTTAGCACTCTTCGCAGGTATTCTTATTGGGTGGAACTTTCACTCCTTCTTTTTAGCTCTCGATGCACCAAAAATCTTACGCGATGACTTTAATATATCACAAACATTTTTAGATAAAAATGAGTCAGAAAATGAGGGAAACAGTACTATTGCTCCTATTAAAGCCGTAAAAAAAATAGAAGTGCTCAAAAAAGAGACAGCCCAAAAAGTTTATCAACCCATTAAAACATCTTTTTATAGTCTTTTACATAACGGTCTTTTCTCGGATGCTATGGCACTCTATCAACAAGCTAGTTATGAGCGTATTCTGTTCTATCGTTCAACACTCAAAGAGTATTTTGAAAAAGAGAATATGACCAATCAGGAAAAAACCATAAGGGAACTTCTTGAGTATATTGCAATAGACCCAGAAAATGGAGAAAGTCAACTCTTTTTATCGAAAATATATAAAGAGCGTAAAGAGTATGAGGAGGCTATAAAAACACTTAATGAACTTATTGAAGCAAATACCCATATAGAAAGCGATATTCTATATACTGCTTTAATTGATACAGCTAGACTCTATATTGACTCACTTAAAAAGTCAAAAAGTTATCAAGAACTACAGACTTTTTTAGAAACACAAATACGCCAAAATATAAAAAGCTCATTTTTTACCTTTGCTCTTGCAGAGTATCATGTTTCTATGCAATCATTTAATACTGCTACTATTTTACTAAAAGATATTGAATTTGATGATGAATATGGCGAGAGAGCCAAAGCACTTCTACTTAAAATTGAAAAAAATGAAACCAATAAAGAGGAGTATGCCTACAAACTACCCTTAAGACAAGAGGGTTCACACTTTACGATTGATGTTACTATTGACGATACACCACTGACGCTTCTTTTAGATACAGGGGCTACATTAACCTTTATTGATGAAGAAAAACTTCCCTCTTCATTAACGCTTATAAACGACAACATCAAAGTTAAAACAACAGGAGGAGAAATTTCTGCCCAATTAAAAATGGCTCAAAGCTTTACAGTAGGAGAGATAAAACTTAAAGATTTTAAAATCACGACCTCCTCTTTTACTCAAGAGAATGCCGATGGATTGCTAGGAATGAACTTTTTTCAAAAATTCAAATTTAAGATTGACCAAGAAAAAAGTTTACTCTTTTTATCAAAAAAAGAGTAATAGATTTAATTCCAACCTATTTTTTCAGGGTAATCCTTAAACTTTTCTGTTACAGGGATTACAAGACTCATCCCTTTTCTTAAGTGCATACTCTTTGGAATCCTACCTCTATTTGCATCATAAATAATCATATAATCATTCTCATCAGAATAATAAATCCCAGCTAACTCGCTAGTTTTCATATTATAAGGAACTCGTATCTCAATCCATGGTAGATTTTTAACCGATTTTCCTACTGGTTCTAACTGTTCAGCAACTGCTAGGTTCGTTGTAGCTAATAACACTATAATACTAAATTTAGAAATTATTTTTTTCATCTGTTTTCCTTTATTTTTAAATAAGTACGTGTTTTACTATAAATCAACTTAAATTAAAAGAAAATTACAAATAAATTAATATATATAAATAATTTTTAATATATTATACCAGAACCAAGCACCCTATTATCTTCATAAAATACAGCTACTTGTCCATATGCCAAGCCAAAAACTGGCTCTTCAAGTGCAACTGTTCCCATTTTACCATCTAATGTTACCTTGCAAGGAATAGCTCTGGTTCTATAACGAACTTTAACAGTTAAATGACTTACATCTAAGTCTTTAAAGAGATTAATCTTTTTTATTCTAAAACTACTCTTTTCTAGTTCCTCTTTTTTTCCTACTACTATCTCATTTTTTTTAGGATTAATAGAGAGGACAAAATGTGGGTCATGGGCTCCATCAACCGTGAATCCTCGTCGTTTACCTATGGTATAGTGCATGTACCCCTTATGTTTACCCACTACTGTACCATCTGCATAGACTGTTTCACCCTCTAAATTTATATTCATATGCTTATCTAATATCTCTGTATAGTCATTCTCTACGAAACAAATTTCAGAACTCTCTTTTTGTGTAGCAAAATCCTGAAGAGGCTCTATCTTACTTGCATAGGCTTTGACATCATCTTTTACCCATGAGCCTAAAGGAAAAATAAGTCTAGGCAATATCTCTTTACGCACCTGTGCTACAAAATAACTCTGGTCTTTAGAGTCATCTTTTGCTGTATAGAAAAACTCTCCATCACAGTTAAGGTAGTGACCTGTTGCCACTTTTTCTATGCCTAAAGAGTCTGCAAACTCTACCATCTTTCCAAACTTAATGGTTCGGTTACACATAACACAAGGATTTGGAGTTAGTCCTTGCTTATAGGTCTCAACAAAATAGTCATAAACCTCTTCTTTAAATTCAGCAGATAAGTCATGAAAATGAACATCTATTCCTAAATACTTTGCCACTCTTTGTACTTTAGTATAGTTCTCTTCATGATAGCCCTCTTTTTCATGAAGTTTCATATAGACACCTGTAACCTCATAACCCTCTTTTTGTAAAAGTATAGCAGTAATAGTGGAATCAACACCCCCACTCATACCTACTAAAACTTTTTTATTTAAATTATTACTCATTATTTTCCTCATTCATAAACTGATTTAACAGATACTCTTTTGTTGCGACAATTAAATCTTCTGGTATCTTTTGACCTATTGAAAGGTAGCTTAATGGCTTTTCATTTTCTATTAAAAAATTTATCATATCTGAAAGGTCATAGGTCTCATCTAGCTTAGTAAAAATTAAACTATTAATCTCTAAAGCTTCAAAAACAGTATAAATCCTTTTTAAATCTTTAACTTTAGATGTAGCAGAGAGTACTAAAGAGAGTTCTATTTTATAAGAGGTACTCTCTTTGATAATCTCTATTAAAGCGTCCAATTCCAAAAGGTCATCACCAGTGCTTCCAGCTGTATCTATCAAAATAATATCGTACTCTTTATCAACAAAATCTTCTAATGAGATAATAGGTATATCCATCGCATCAGCATAATGTTCCAACTGCTCTATGGCTCCTACCTTATGATGGTCAAAATTAAAAAATGCAACCTTATAACCTTTATCTAATAAATAGGTATACCTTGCTCCAAGTTTACCAACCAATGAAGTTTTACCAATCCCTGTTCCACCAACTATTATATGAACACTCTTCTCTAACTTTTTAGCCTCTTCTTTAACCGTTAACAGAGAATCTAACTCTTCAAGTAAATAGGCAACCAACATCACCTCATCTTCTTCAAAACTGGAACCAACCAGTGGTGCTAAAAGTTTCTCAAGCCACTTTTGCTCTAAACCTTTATCAACAAAAATATCTACAACTTTTTTAACCAAAGGAGCATGACTAATAACATCTTTAGCCAATGATTCATACATCAATAAGATTTCATTACGCAATACTTGAATCTCTTCAACTGTTACAGGCTTATTTTCATTTTTCATTAACTACTCTTACATTTTTATTTGCATATGGCTTAAAGGAATAAGTACGGACTCTCTTTTATTCCAATGTGGATGAGGTAGAGTTAAAAATTCACTCTCTATTACCTCTTGTTCATAAAATATCATATCAATATCTAATGTACGTGGTGCATCAGCAAAAGAGCGTTTTCTACCAAACCTTTTTTCAACTCTCAAAATATAGCGTAAAAGTGCTTTAGGACGTAAACAAGTTTTCACAATTATTAATGAATTATAAAAATAATCTTGTTCCAAATAACCAAAAGGTGGATTTTTCAAAATAGGAGAAGTCTCAACTATATCAACAAAGGAAGAACGCTTTAAGAAAAAAAAGAGATGATTAAAACGTCGTCGGACATCTCCTATATTTCCCCCTATTCCTAAAGTTGATTGGTAATTTTTTTTTGATTTCGTTTTTGATAAGAAAGGATAATTTTTTTGATAGATTAGCGTGTTATTTTTATCTAATTTTTTTATCAAAGAACCACAGCCTTCCCACCAATCATAGCCACCATATCTTCAATACGAATCCCAAACTCACCAGGAATATAGATTCCTGGTTCAATGGTATAGACCATGCCATCTTCTACTATGGTGTCGGACTTACTTGAAATATAAGGCATCTCATGAATATCTAGCCCTACTCCATGTCCTGTTGAGTGTACGTAATACTCTCCATAACCAGCTTTTGTAATAATATCACGAGTCAAGGCATCTATCTTTTTTGCTTTCATACCAGAACGTGCCTTTTCTATGGCATTGTCATGAGCTTTTAAAACTGTATCATAGGCTTTTTGAATCTTTTTCTTTTTAAATTTTTGCTCCGTTGTAAACTCAAAACATTTCTCAGCCGATACCGTTCTAGTACGGTCAGAACAGTAACGATTATACTTTAACCCTGCATCTACCAAAAGTAAATCATGTTTCTTTAACTTCTTATCTGTAGGCAAAGCATGAGGTTTTGCAGCGTTCCCATTTACAGCTACTATAGGGTCAAAGGAGAGTTCGTAAACTCCCTTTTGAGACAACATAGCCTTTGCCATAAATGTCAACATATGTTCACTCTGTTTAAATCCATGTTTTTGAATGGTTTTAGCCAACTCATCAAATGCTACTGCACCTAATTTAGCAGCTTTTTTCAAAGTAATAATCTCTTGTGAACTCTTTAGGATTCTCTTTTTATGAGACAGGTCAGGTACCTCTTTAAACTTCGTTTTAAGCTCTTTTTGTAAAACTCCAAGAGAGTAAACATCCCACTCTTTAGGGTCATATCGTAGTTTTTTAATTTTTGATTTTTCTATAAGTTTGTTGGCTTGAGCATATAAATCTCTATCTATTATAACTGTGGCATTTTTTACATTCTCTTGGGCATCTAGTTTATAACGTGAATCTGTTATAAAAAAAGCTTCACTACCCAGCTTTAAAAAAAGCGAATTGTCTGTACTGTATGCACACTCATAATAGATAGCATTTTCATCTTTTACTATGTAGTTCATAAAAATATTCTCTTTTTTAATAATTTTTTATATTCCGTAGGATGCGTTTTCCAACGCACCGTATATTATCAATCTACTTTGCTTGTAAAGCCTCTTGTGCTTGTTGACCTTGTTGTGCTTCTCTAAGTGCTTTTACTTCATTCATTATCTGAATAACAGAAACCATCGCCAAGTGGTAACCAAATGGACCAAAACCAACAATCTGACCTGCACATACAGGAGCTGTCAAAGAAGTGTGTCTAAACTCTTCTCTTTGGTGAATGTTTGAGAGATGAACCTCAACAGTAGGAATCTGAATAGCAGCTATAGCATCACGAATAGCAATAGAGGTATGTGTATAAGCAGCAGGGTTAATAATAATCCCATCAGCCTCACCTAAACACTCTTGAAGTCTGTCTACAATTTCACCTTCAAGGTTACTTTGAAAAAATTCAACTTCTACTCCACTCTGCTCTGCGAAACCTTTCATCTGTGCATGAATATCATCTAACTTCATTGGACCATAAATATTTTGTTCTCTCATTCCCAGCATATTAAGGTTTGGACCTTGTATTACTACTACTTTCATTCTATATTACCTTCTAATTAATTTGCCCATATTCTATCTAAAAAATCTTTATTTTAAAGTTCCTCTTTTAAGCCTTTCTATAAACTCCTTCCCCATTAACAAATGTAGAGTAAATTTCAAACCCATCATCAAACAAAACAAAATCAGCAGGAAAATCCTCTTTTAAAGCCCCTACTTTCAAGCCCAATTTCTTAGCAGGTAAAGTCGTTACTGTTGCAATAAGTTCAGGCAATGAAATATCTGAATGTACATAAAAGTTCTTCAAAGCCTCATTAAGCTTTAAAACAGACCCTGCCAAAGTTCCATCTTTTAGACGTGCTTCACCCTCTGTAACCACAACTTTTTGTCCACCTAAGTCATACTCACCACAGTGCATACACCCTGCTCTCATGGCATCGGTTACTAAGAGTAACTGCTCTTTTTTTAACTTGTATAAGATGTTAAAAAATAGAGGGTGAACATGAATAAGGTCAGCAATAATTTCACAGCTTACCTGTTCGTTTTCTAAAACTGCCCCAACAATTCCTGGTTCTCTATGGTGCAGTGGGTTCATGGCATTAAAAAGGTGGGTTGAATGAAAAACTCCCCAAGAGAAACTCTTTTTAGTAACTTCATAAGAGGCATTACTATGACCTACACTCAATATAACATGAGGATAATGCTCTTTCAAATGCTTTATAAATACCTCTCCACCCTCAACCTCTGGTGCAAGAGTTATCATCTTTACTACATCCATATAGGGTTCTATCAGCTCAAAATTTGGCTTTTGAACAAACTCTGGGTTTTGAGCTCCATGTTTCTTCTCATTTATAAAAGGACCTTCAAGATGCACCCCTAAAACTTTTGCACCATCACTATGTTTATGATTTTGAACTACGGTTAAAGCTTTCTCTATAGCCTCTTTTGACATGGTCATGGTTGTTGCTAAAAAAGAAGTAGTTCCTGTTTGAAGTAGACTTTTAGCTATGCCATTCAATGCTTCAGCACTAGCATCCATCACATCAAAACCAGCAGAGCCATGTATATGTATGTCTATAAATCCAGCAGACAAATAAAGCCCTTTGGCATCTATAACCTCTGCCCAAATAGGTAACTCTTTCGTTACTTTTATAATCTTTTTTCCAAATAGAAGATTATAACCCTCAAGTACCTCTTTATCGGTAACAATCTTAGCATTAACTATAGCTCTCATTCCACTCCCCTAACGAATAGACTTTATGACTCCATGACCAAGACGATAAATTTTTGAAGGCTCTCCACTATTTACATTTGGGAAGCTTACTATCACCTCTGACATTTTTTTAGCATATAATTCATTATATTTGGCTCCACTTAAATTTGCAGAAGATGAGTAGAACCATTTAACTCTATTTAACAATAAGTTATGTTTGGTACCTTTTACCACACGAAACGACTCCCCCTGTGGAAAAATAAACGTCGTTTTTTTAGAACGCCTTACACGGTTTTTATGCTTTTGAGGAACTCGCGTAAACATTTTGAGTCTCTCTAAAGAGTTTACAACATGTATATAGTGTTTATTTGGTTTTCTATTTTTAGCTTTGTCTATTTTTAAAGAGTTTTGCGAAACAAAACCCATGGTGGTATCTGTTGGGGTTAGGTAGAGGCTAGTTTTCATACAAAGTTAACTCATAAACCCACTCTTGTAAAGGCATCATATCTTCATAGATTTTAAAATTTTTATCAATAATTTTCTCTGAATGAAACACCTTGTCAGGTACAAAAGTTGTAAAAGCATAGGCAGAGCGATAAAGAGCCAAATAGGCATAAGGTTCATCTTTATCAAAATCTCTTGGGTAGCGTTTGTAAGCTGGTTCAGGTAGCTTATAACCTTTGGCTTTTAGCTCTTCATATATGTGGTGAAGCTCTGCTCTTTTTTCTCTATTTTGAATATACTCTCTATAAGTTGCTAAAAGTGGTGGTTTAAAATTTCGTATGCCTGTAGCTACAAAAACCTCTTTAGAGTCATAGTGCATGTAAAAAGAAGAGCTTTGCATACGGTGGGTTTGACCTTGCCAAAAGATAACACCTATACGTGTTTTTATAGGGTCACTTAGATGATAACGTGCATCACGATAGATACGAAAAAGAGATTTATTTGTTTTAGGAATAGCATTGATAGACGGCACCAAAATCTGTAGGTGTTCACCCATCTCTTCTATGTAGGCTTTATTGGGTTCGACGATATATTTTTCATACCTATCTCTGTTTGCATCGAGCCACTCTTTTGAGTTGTTTTCGATAATTTCGTCTAGGAATTTTAAACCTTGTTTTGGGAAGCCTTTAAATGTCATGTTCTCTCTCATAATTTTGAATCTTGTAGGTTTGAGCATGTCAAACGACAAAACCAAACTATGCATAATGAAAAATAAATTTCCATTTATATATAAACCGAGATTTGACGTTTGACATGGTCAAATCTACGGAATTTTAAAACCCTAATTCAAATAATCTTGAAGTGCTTTAGGCTCTAACTGACCACCGTGAGTCTTAAGCTCTGCAATAGCCAATGCTGCTGCCTTAGCTGCAGCAACTGTAGTAAAGTAAGCAACATTTTCGCGAAGAACTGACTGTCTAATGGTCTGTCCATCTACTTTACTTCCTGCATCAGCAGAGGTGTTAATGGCTAATGCAATCTCACCATTTTTAATCATATCATCAATATTTGGACGACCTTCTGAGATTTTAAGAACTTTCTTTGAAGCTACTCCTGCTTCTGTTAATGCCTTATGTGTTCCACCTGTAGCAAAAATCTCAAAGCCTAAATCTACAAATGATTGACCAATCTCTCCTAAATGAACTTTATCGTTATTGGCAAGAGACATAAAGATTTTTCCCTCTAAAGGAATGTTGTTTTTAGCTGCAAACTGACTCTTTGCAAAAGACATTCCAAAGTTATCGGAGATTCCCATTACCTCACCTGTCGATTTCATTTCAGGTCCAAGAAGCAAGTCTGCCCCTGGTAATTTGTTGAATGGAAATACTGCCTCTTTAACAGCAACATGACCTCTTAAGTTTGGTTCCATAATCTCTTTGTCGAAGTTTACTACATTGAAAGTATCGTAAAATTTAAGTGCCTCTTTTAGGTCACCTTGAATCATCACTCTTGTTGCAACCTTAGCTAAAGGTACACCTGTGGCTTTACTTACAAATGGTACTGTTCTTGAAGCTCTTGGGTTTACCTCAATAAGGTAAACTTCATTCTCAAAAATAGCATACTGAATATTCATAAGCCCCACAACACCAAGCCCTAAAGCAATAGCTGCTGTCTGTTTCTTAATCTCTGCTACCAACTCATCTGAAATAGAAACAGTCGGTAAGGCACAAGCAGAGTCACCAGAGTGAATCCCTGCCTCTTCAATATGTTGCATGACTGAGCCAATATAGACATCTTTTCCATCACAAATGGCATCAACATCTAGCTCTATCGCATTATCTAAGAACTTATCAATAAGCACAGGGGCATCGTTTGAAACCATAACAGCTTCATCCATGTACTCTTTAATCTCTGCATCAGAGTAGACGGTTTTCATTCCACGACCACCCAATACAAACGATGGACGAACCAAAACAGGGTAACCAATACGATTTGCAACAACCAACGCCTCCTCTTTTGAGAATACCGTGTCATTGTTTGGTTGTTTTAATCCTAAGTTGTTAATAAACTCTGAAAAGAGTTCTCTATCCTCTGCAAGGTCTATCACTTTTGCTGTTGTTCCAGAGATATTTGCCCCAATAGAGGTTAACTGTTTTGCTAGTTTTAGTGGTGTCTGCCCACCAAAGTGAACAATCACCCCATCAGGTTTTTCAACTTCAATCACATTTCTAACATGTTCAAAATCAATAGGTTCAAAGTAGAGAATATCAGAAGTATCATAATCGGTAGATACTGTTTCAGGGTTACAGTTGTACATGATTGATTTTACACCCATATCTTCAAGTGCGAATGCAGCATGAACACAACAGTAGTCAAACTCAATACCCTGACCAATTCTGTTTGGTCCACCACCAATGACTAAGACTTTTTTCTCATCTGAAGTTTTCTCTTCTTGTTTTGGAAGTTTTGTAATGTTTGTCGTAGAGTAAAGGTATGGAGTTAAAGCTTCAAACTCGGCTGAACAAGTATCTACTTCGTTGTACTCTAAAGTAACACCAAGCTTTTCACGAGCATTATAGATGTCGTTTTCAGAGAAGTTTTGACCCTCATTTTTGTTAATCGCCCATGCAATCATAGCATCAGAGAAACCTTCTGCTTTTACTTCTCTCATACGTGTTTCATCTTTAAGCAGTGCAACATCCATAGACTTTTCACTTTGAGCTAACTCTTCTAGTTGGTACAAGAACCAAGGGTCAATCTGACACCATTCAAAAATCTCTTCAACACTCTTTCCACGTCTTAGTGCTTCAAATACATAGAGAACTCTATCGGCATTTGAACGACGAATCTCACGAATAAGTTCATCTTCATCACACTCAATATGCTTAAAGCCTATAAGTCCAGTTTCAAGAGAAATAAGTGCTTTTTGGAACGATTCTTTAAAGGTACGCCCAATACTCATCGCTTCACCAACTGACTTCATAGCTGTACCTAAAGTTGAGTCGGCTTGTGGGAACTTCTCAAAGGTAAACCTTGGAACTTTAGTAACCACATAATCAATTACAGGCTCAAACGAAGCTGGAGTTCCTGTAATATCATTGGTAATTTCATCAAGTGTAAATCCAACAGCCAACATGGTTGCCACTTTAGCAATTGGATACCCAGTTGCTTTTGAAGCGAGTGCTGAACTTCGGCTAACTCTAGGGTTCATCTCAATAACAATCATACGACCATCTTTAGGGTTAACCGAGAACTGAACGTTAGACCCACCTGTGTCAACTCCTACTTCACGTAAGATTTTAAAAGAGGCATCTCTCATGCGTTGGTACTCTTTATCGGTTAAAGTAAGTGCAGGTGCAACGGTAATAGAGTCACCTGTATGTACCCCCATTGGGTCAAAGTTTTCAATGGAACAGACAATAATACAGTTGTCTTTATGGTCACGAATGACCTCCATCTCGTACTCTTTCCACCCTAGAAGCGACTCTTCGATTAGAATTTCAGAGATAGGTGAAGCATCAAGTCCACCTTGAACAATCTTTTTGTACTCGTCGATATTGTAGGCAACACCAGAACCACCACCTGCCATGGTAAAAGAAGCTCGTACAATAAGTGGGAAACCTATTCGTTTGGCAATATTTAGAGCCTCTTCCATGTTGTAAGCGTACTCAGAGATAGGTAAATCCATACCTATCTTAATCATCGCCTCTTTAAACTCTTGACGGTCTTCACCCTTTTTAATCGCAGCAGGTTTTGCCCCTAAAATCTGAATCCTCTCAAGCATTCCTGCTTCGTGCATGTCCATAGCAACATTAAGTGCTGTCTGTCCACCCATAGTTGGTAAGATGGCATCAACCTTCTCTTTTTTAATAATTTTAGAGATAACCTCTGCTGTAATAGGCTCA